>JAFYZH010000087.1 GCA_017548765.1 Lachnospiraceae bacterium
ACGGAAAATGCGATCGCTAACTATGCACATGAGAAACTTAGCGAGGGATACGACACTTCCGTCAATGAAGCAGATTTCCGTGTGGCACGCGGATCCTATTTCCTGGTCCTGAAGGACAAATATGACGATACGGACGAAGCGCAGCGCGCGAAAGACGTATTGGCAGCGGTCCAGGCGGAATACGAGGAGAAGGATAAAAAGATCGAGGATGTCGACTTCGATAAGATCGCTGATGAATTCTCCGATAAAGATGAGACTGTAACACCGACGACCGAAGCAGGCGAGACGGCCGCAGAAGGCGAAACGACTGCAGCTGCCGAGGAAAAGCACTTGATCAAGGTGTATGGATATAAAAATACGACCATCTATATCGGCGGTAGCACTGGCAAACTGGCCGAGGCAGCAAAAGATCTCGCTGTGGGTACGTTCGCGCAGACGGAAGACGATAATTACATCTACATTGTGTATGTAAGTGAGCCTACCGATGAGGACGCAACGCACTCCAGGATCCATTCGGAGATACACTCGCGTAAGGAAGCGAAGTTTGCAGAAAGGTATGCAGAACTGCTGAAGGATGCTCCGAAGATCGAGGTGAAAGACTCCACCTATGATAAGAACTTCGTTTACCAGGAGATCGCTTATCCTACGACAGAGGCACCTTCTACCGAAGAGCCTACGACTGAGGCGGCTACTGAAGAAGTGACGACTGCTGAAGCTACGACGGTTGAGGATACCACCGCCGAGGCTACAACAGAAGAAGAAACGACCGAAGAGGCAGCAACGGAAGAGGCTTCAACTGAGGCAGAAATCAAAGATGCGACGTCCGAGGAAGTACCGGCTGAGGAGACCTCTGCGGAGACCTCTGCAGAGGCAGAAGAGCCCACCGAAGCAACAACGGTGGTTGAAGAGTGATAATATGCCCGTAAAATGTCCGTTTTTCAAGGCTTTTTCAGCATTTTCCGCTGTAAAACTTGACGGAAATACTTGAATGGTCGGGGAATGTGTGATATAATACGGGGCGTATGGGCGTGAAAGTGCTTTCACGTACAAAAAATACAATTGGAGGAATGATCCATGAATAAGAAAGAATTAGTAGCTGCAGTTGCAGCAAAGAGCGAATTGTCTCAGAAGGATGCTGAGAAGGCATTAAAGGCTGTATTTGATGTTGTTACCGCAGAGCTTGTAGCTGGCCAGAAGGTAGCTGTTCCCGGTTTCGGTACATTCGAAGTAGCTCATAAGGAAGCTAGAACCGGCCGCAACCCTAAGACTAAGGAAACCATCAAGATCGCTGCTTCTAACGCAGCTAAGTTCAAGGCAGCTAAGGCTTTGAAGGATTCTCTTAACGCTTAATGAGATTAGACAAATATTTAAAGGTTTCCCGTCTGATAAAGAGGAGGACCGTTGCGAATGAAGCCTGCGACGCAGGCCGCGTGAGCATCAACGGTAAGGTCGCGAAAGCATCACAGGAAGTGAAGGCCGGCGACATCATCTCCATCGGTTTCGGACAGAAAACCGTTGAAGTCGAGGTTTTGGAGGTCACGGAAGTCGTTCGTAAGGACGAGGCAAAGGAAATGTTCCGTTTGCTTCCTACCAGCCAGAACTAGATGGAATAAAGGGGGTGCCCTTGGGGCACTCCCTTTTATATTGCCCCGCGAACCCTGTTCCCGGCGGGGTTTCTCTTCATATATGTGCTCCCGCGGCGGACAGTTCGCTGCGCGGTGAAAAACATTCCGCTCATGTCAAAGCCGGATCTCGCGGGCCCGCTTCGATTGAGTCCGTTTTCTGATGAAAACGCCCTCAACTTGCGCAAAAACCGGTCTCGGAGACACGGTTTTTGCCGCGGATCCGGCTTTTCATTCGCGGGTTTTTCATCCGCTCGTTCACATGCCGCCGGGTGAGCGCATATATACAGCGATACGCCGGAAACAGGCGTCGCGGCGATACACATCGAAGGGAGTACCTCAGGGGCACTCCCTTTATTCTTGGGAGAAGAGGGAGAGAAGAATTCCTGGAGGGCAAAAGGGGTAGAAACTTTCGCTTTTTGGAAAAAATCTGGTTTTGATGTGGGAAGAGAGGTCGTGCTGGGGTGTATTTGGGAGTGGTTTGGTGGGAATATACAATATGTAGTGGTAAATTCGTAAAAACCTCTTGAAATTGTAGTTGCATTGATATATACTGAATGTGGAGTTTTGTAATTTTCGTTCATCGTCAGAGAAACTGCTACACGATAGAAAGGAGGCATGGGCCATGGCGAATAATAAACGCCGTAAGCGTCGTAAAAGGACCGGAATGCGAAAGCTGCCGCTCTTGATCGTTGCCATGGTTGCTGTAGTCCTCAGTGTGGCGATCTACTCGCAGAGAGAAGACCTGCTGCATAAGTCGTCGTTGCAGGATGAGCGTATCCGTGATCTGGAACTGCAGATACAAAAAGAGGAGATCCGCCGGGCGGAGATCCTGGATTATGAGAATTATGTGAATTCTCCGCAGTTTGTCGAGGATAAGGCGCGCGAGAAGTTCGGCCTCGTTTACGAAGATGAGGTGATCATTCGCGAAGGAAAAGAAAAAGAGTGGGTGGAACCGCCGACACAGAGCGCTTCCGCATCAGGAGAATAAAGCTTTTCGCTGTCGCTTTTGTGGTTTCCCAAGGGCGACAGTTTTGCATTTACGGCGCCCGGATACCGGCAGGTACCGGGTGCTTTTGTATATAGCCCGAAGTAGGAAGGGCTTTTGACGGCATCCGCCGGATGGCGTCAGAAAGGGAAGCATGAGACAGAAGATCATCATCGGATGGCTGCGCATCGTAGCGGGGCTGTTCGTATTCGCGTTCGGCGTACATTTGACGATCTACGCCAATATCGGCCTGGCGCCGTGGGATTGCCTCGGAATGGGGATATCCTATCATACGCCCTTCAATTACGGCGTTTCCATGACACTGATGGCGCTGGCGATCCTGGTGATCGACGTATGTATGAAAGAACGGATCGGCTACGGCACCATCATCGATGCGTTGCTGACGGGGAATTTCGTCCAGTTGTTTAACAGTTTCAATCCTCTGGCGGAAAATGATAACCTTTGGCTCGGCATCGCGATCATGCTGGGAGGCTTCGTTTTCATGGCGTTCGGCATGGCGATCTATATGAAGAGCGAACAGGGCTGTGGCCCGAGGGATGCGCTTTTAGTCGGGCTTGGTAAACGCCTGCCGAAGCTTCCGATCGGCCTCGTCGAGATCATCCTGTGGGCGATGGTCCTCCTGGTCGGCTGGCTCCTGGAAGGCCCGGTCGGCATTGGCACGTTGATCAGTACCTTCGGCGCCGGTCTCGTGCTTCAGGCAGTCTACATCGTGATCCGTTTTGAACCTCGAAAACTGAAGCACCGGGATCTGTGGGAAACCACAAAACAGTTACGAAACGGGAAATGAATCCGGCCGTTTTTTTGCGTTGACACATTTCGCGGACTGTGCTATAATCACACCTGTTTTTTAAAAAAACAAAAAGAGGCATACCTATGATCATAGCGCAGATTATTGCGATACTTATATTCCTCGGAATGTTCATCATGATCATTCTGGATAAAATCGAAAGACATTATGTGGCGCTCGGAAGCGCCCTGCTGATGCTCGTCCTCACCTTTGGATTATGTTTGCAGGACGGCGCGGCCATACTGAGGACGCTCGCCTTCGGGGACTTTTTCAAACGGGATTTCTGGTATCAGGTCGAAGAGAGCGAGAGCGCAGGCATCAACTGGGCCACGATCCTCTTCATCGCCGGCATGATGCTGATGGTGGAGGGCATGGCCAGATCCGGCTTCTTCCGCTGGCTTTGCATGAAGATCGCCTTCCTCGTAAAATGCAGGACGATCCCGATCTTTATCACGTTTACGATCATGGCGGCGGTGCTGTCCATGTTTATCGATAGTATAACCGTCATCATGTTTCTCGCCGCCGTGACGGTCGAACTGGCGAAACTGTTGAAATTCCATCCGGTCCCGATGATCCTCGCCGAGATCTTTTGCGCGAACTTAGGCGGCAGCGCCACGATGTGCGGAGATCCGCCGAACATCATCATCGGAACGTCCCTGGGCTTTTCTTTCTTTGACTTTCTGGAAAATACCGGTCTGGTGGCGGGTATCAGCCTCGTCGTATCTGTGATCTTCCTGTACTTTGCGTTCCGAAAGGAACTGAATGCAGGACAGGGTGCGAAAGTCGACCTGGCGGATCTTCCGAAACCTTCGGAGGCGATCAAAGATAAAAGAGGGTTTGTGATCAGCAGTATCATCTTCGGTTGTGCGGTCGTGCTTTTGATCACGCATTCCATGACGCACCTTACGGTCGCGACCATCGGTTTGTTCGTCGGCGTGGTCACGCTGCTTGCATCCGGAAAACACGCACTCCGCTTGCTGAAGAAGGTCGATTATAAGACGCTGCTGTTCTTCACCGGCCTGTTTGTCGTCGTCAGCGGCTTGGAAGAAACGCAGATCCTGGAACGGATCGCCCGATTTATCGAGAATATCAGCGGCGGTAACATACGGCTCATGATCGTCATCATTATGTGGGTATCTGCGATCGCAAGTGCTTTCGTGGACAATATCCCCTTTGCGGCGACGATGGTGCCGGTCATCAAAAATCTGTCCGAGGCCTCCGGGATACCGGTCGCCACGCTGGCCTGGACATTGGCCATCGGAACGGACATTGGCGGAAGCGCAACGCCGATCGGAGCCTCCGCAAATGTAGTCGGAACCGCCGTTTCGGTGAAGAACGGCTATCCGATCAGTTGGGGGAGATACTGCAGGAAACTGGTTCCTGCTACGATCATCGTATTGATCATTTCGACAGGATACCTATTCATTCGGTTCACTTGATGAAAAGGAGGTTTTATGTCTCAGTTCATTATTTCGGTCGGCCGTGAGTTCGGAAGCGGCGGCCGCGTCATCGCAGAAGCACTCGCCGCGCGGTTCAATGTGCCTTTATATGACCGCCATCTGATCACGAAGATCGCGGAAGATATGGGCATGACGGAAGAGCAGGTGGAGAAATACAACGAGGTGCCGAAATTCAAATTTCTCTCCCGGACGGTAAACGGTTACAGCAATTCGATCGAAGATCATATTGCCGATATGCAGTTTGAGATCTTGGAGGAGAAGGCGAAGAGCGGCGAGTCTTTCGTTGTGGTCGGAAGATGCTCCGAGATGAAGCTGAAGCATTATCCCGCGCTGATCTCCCTGTTTATCCACGGTGACATGGAAGTGAAGACCGAACGTGTTATGAGGGTCTACGACCTGGATCGGGATGAGGCGAAGAAACTGATCCTGAAGAAGGATAAAAAGAGAAAACGCTACCACGACGATCATTGCGAAGGCAAATGGGGCGACTCCCGCTTTTACGATCTGTCGATCAACAGTTCACGGCTCGGCATCGATACGACCGTGGATGTGCTGGAAGCATATATCAGGACGCGCATCGCGGCCATGCAGTAAATAGAGAAAACAAAACGGGGGCGCCCTTTGGGGGCGTCCCCGTATTTATGTGTTTATAATTGATCGATCAGCTGAAGTAACGATCCAGGAAGCCCTGGAATGCCTTGCCGTGACGAGCTTCGTCCTTCGCCATCTCATGAACGGTGTCATGGATCGCATCGAGGTTCAGCTTCTTCGCGCGCATAGCCAGATCAAGCTTGCCGGCGGTAGCGCCGTTCTCGGCAGCAACACGCTTCTGCAGGTTCTCCTTCGTGCTGGAACTTACAACTTCGCCGAGGAGCTCTGCGAACTTCGCAGCGTGCTCAGCCTCTTCGTAAGCAGCCTTCTCCCAGTACATACCGATCTCAGGATAACCCTCGCGGAATGCAGCTCTCGCCATAGCCAGATACATGCCGACTTCCGTGCATTCGCCGGTGAAGTTGTCACGCAGATCTTTGATGATGTCTTCAGGGGTGTTTACCTTACCGATGCCGATCTCGTGCTCGCAAGCCCAGGACATCTCCTCTACCAGTTCTTTGAATTTTTCAGCGGGTGCCATGCAGATGGGGCACTTCTCGGGCGGAGTGTCGCCTTCATGTACATATCCGCAGATCTCACATACAAATTTAGCCATAATTAGCCTCCCTTTTGGTTTTTAACACGATCATGATCTTCGAGTCAGATGATGTTTCAAGTATGGTAGCACAAAACAGGAAAAAAGTCAATCTGAAAAGGGCAGATATGAACCTTTCTTTTGGGGGCAATGCATGTTATGCTTTGCGACAATGCATGATGTGCTTGCGACAATGCCCGGCATCCTGTATAATGTATTTGCCCCGTTTTGCAGGCGGACATAATGCCGCGCGGGACGAAGTTTGCAGGAAGTCAAGGGATTGATCATGACCAGAGCAATGTGGACGGACTTGGTCCGTGAAATAAAACGAAGCCGCGCCCGGTTTTGGTCGCTGTTTGCGATCGTGGCTCTCGGGGTGGCTTTTTTCTCCGGCGTGCGCGCGAGCGAGCCGGATATGAGGTTATCATTGGACGAATATTACGACACGCAGTCCTTCATGGATGTGCGTGTGATTTCCGACCTCGGAATGACGGAGAGAGACATCGAGGATCTGAAGGCGTTTGACTTCGTCGAGGAAGTCGAAGGGATCTATAACCTGGAGGTCCTCACCTCGCTTTCGTACCTGGCAGAGGATGGCGTGACGAAGACGGGTGATCAGGCGGAGGTCTCCATCCTGCTGATCAGTTCTACGGAACGCGTCGACAAGCCCTACCTGACAGAGGGACGTCTGCCGGAGGCGGCGGGCGAATGCCTGATCGATCACGCCATGGCGGAGAACTTCGGCGTGAAGGTCGGCGATACATTGAAATTGGAGTCCGGCGTGCGCGATCAAAAACTGATCGACGGCTCGCTTACGACGGATGAACTTACGGTGTGCGGCGTCTGCATGATCCCGGCGTATTTGGATCTGGAGCGCGGCAGCGGCAAGCTCGGCGACGGGCAGATCGACTACGTGGTACTGCCGGCCAGAGAGACATTTGCCGCAAAGGCATACTACGAGGTCGCGTTAACGCTGAAGGACGCGAAAGAGATGCAGACGGGCAGCGACGAGTACACGGCCCATGTGGAAGCGTGCATGGAGCAGATCCGGGCGCTGGCCGACACGGCGTGCAAGCGGCGTGAGCAGGAGATCCGGGATGCGGCGCTGGCGGAAGCATTTGCCGGAGAGGACTACGAACTGGCATACAATACGCAGCGGGCGCTGGCGCTTGCAGATGCGAAACAGAAGGCCTATGAGGCCGGATATGAGGCGGAGTACGCGAAGACGCGCGAAGAGAATTTCAGCGCTGTTTATGAGGAGTGGAAGGCGGAATACCGCAAGCAGTTGCATGACCAGATGCTGGAGGAGCAGCGTGCGAGCATGGATCCGGAGCAGTGGAACCCGGCCGGGCTGATCGCGTTTGAGACGAACTTCATTATCTGGTTTTCGGGAATGGAAAGCCAGCTGTTCGAGCGTTTCAGCGAGCAGTACGACGCTGAGTTTGCCGGACGTTTTAAAGAAGAATTCGAGAAGGCCTGGAAGGAAGAGTACGAACCGGTGTTCGATGAGACCTTCCGGGAGCAGTTTGATGGATATTTTGAGAAGATCGCGAAGGAGAAGATCGATAAAGAGGTGAAAACGCCGTCTTGGTACGTCCTCGATCGTTCTTCTGTTGCCGCGCATGCTTCGTTCTTGCTGGACGCGAAGCGGATCGGAAAGATCGGGCTCGTATTCCCGCTGTTGTTTTTCTTTGTTGCGGCCCTCGTTTCCATGACGACCATGACGCGTATGATCGAGGAGTCCCGCCTGATGATCGGCACGGAGAAATCCCTGGGCTACACCGGACTTTCCATCGCCGGAAAATTCATCCTCTATGCGATGTTTGCGACGCTCGGCGGCAGTCTGGTCGGCTTCCTGGCCGGCGAGAAGGTCTTCCCGTACGTCATCATTAAGGCATATTACATGCTCTACACAGGAATTCCGGTGCTTGCGATGCCGTACCATGCCTCCTACGCGCTCGTAGCGACCGCTATGGCGGTTTTCTGCATCTTCGCCGGACTATTTGCCGTCTGCATGCGAAATACGCTTTCTATGCCTGCTAAGCTCATGCGCCCGCCGGCGCCGAAGCCCGGCAAGCGCATCCTTTTGGAGCGCATCACACCGATCTGGTCGCGCCTGAGTTTCGCGCAGAAGGCCAGCGCCCGCAACGTGTTCCGTTATAAGAAGCGCATGTTCATGACCATCTTCGGCATCGGCGGCTGCATGGGCCTGCTGCTGGTCGGCTTCGGCCTGCGCGACTCGATCCTCGACATCGCGAAGTACCAGTACCGCGAGATCTTCCGCTATGACGCTGCGGCGACGACGGACCGGAAGAATACGACCGAGGCGGAATGGAAAGCATTTTCCGAGTACTTGCAGGGACAGGAAGGCATCACAAATACAAAATTCGTACATTCTGAGTACATCGACGTGGCGTCGGAGACCGCGCGCCGCGAGGCGACGATCCTCGTGCCCGAGAGCGCGGACGACCTGAGCCTGTTCTTCGATATGCGCGACCGCACGACGAAGAAACCCGTGGAGTTCCCGACGGAGACAGGGCATGTCGCGGTCAATGAAAAACTGGCGCGGATGCTGGAGCTGAAGGTGGGGGATACCCTGCGCATCTGCATGGACGAAGTGAACTACAAAGAGGTCGTCATTGACAGCATCTACGAAAACTATATTTTGCACTATGTGTGCATGAGCAGCGAGACCTATCGGTCGCTGTTCGGCGAGGCGCCCGACTATACCACCCTGTGGCTGAAGACGGAGAACCGGAACGAGGAATTCGAAACCAGGCTCGCAGCGGGCCTGCTCGAACATCCGGCCTGCCTGGGCGTCCAGATGACGTCCGCCCTGCAGGATAAGATCGACCGGATGCTGAAGAGCCTGAACCTCGTGGTCGTCGTGCTGATCGTGTCCGCCGGCCTGCTGGCGTTCGTAGTTTTATACAACTTGAATAATATCAACATTACAGAGCGCCGTCGCGAGATGGCGACCATTAAGGTGCTCGGATTCTTCGACGGTGAGGTCGCGGCCTATGTCTACCGGGACAGCGTTTTGCTGACGCTGTTCGGTTGCATCTTCGGCGTATTCTGCGGCTACCTTTTGCACCGCTTCGTTATCGAGACGGTGGAGATCGACCTGATGATGTTCGGACGCCGCATTTCCCTCGCAAGCGTGTTCTTCAGCATCCTCCTGACGATCGCATTTTCCGTGATCGTGCAGCTGCTGATGTACCGCAAGCTGAAGAAGATTGACATGGTCGAATCACTGAAGAGCGTCGAATGATGTATAGAATTTGAACTTTTTCTTACTATTTCGTGAAGTCTAAGACAAAGCAAAATAAATATGCTATAATAGTCTTGTGAGAATGATCGGAAAGGAGAGAAAGTATGTCGAAATATGCCGTGATCACAGGAGCATCGAGCGGGATCGGTGCCGAGTTTGCCAGACAGTTGTCGGCGATGGGATATGAGACGATACTGGTGGCTCGCCGTGCGGACCGTTTGCGCAGTCTGCAGGACGAACTGGCGGCTCCTTCGAAGGTCGTAGAGGCGGATCTGTCCGTGCGCTCGGGATGTATGCGCGTGATGGACGCTTTGGAAGACCGGAACGTTGAGGTATTCATCAACTGCGCCGGATTCGGGGATTGCGGTAAGTTTATCGAGACCGACGAGGAGAAAGAATCCTCCATGGTGGATGTGAATATCAAAGCCGTTCATTTTTTCACAAAACGTGTGCTGAAATATTTCAAAGAAGAACGACAGGGTAAGGGATATCTTTTGAATGTGGCGTCTTCGGCGGGGCTTCTGCCGGCGGGGCCGTACATGGCGACCTATTATGCGACGAAGGCTTATGTGACCAGCCTAACGCGCGCGGTCAGCTATGAGATGAAGCAGGATAAAAGTCCGGTCTACGTCGGGTGTCTGTGTCCCGGACCGGTGAATACGGAATTCAATGACGTGGCCAATGTCTCCTTCACGCTTCCGGGCATCTCTGCCGAGGCGTGCGTTTCCTATGCGATCAAAAAGATGTTTCAGAAGAAAACGGTGATCGTCCCGTCGCTGCGCATGCGAGCTGCAGTGACTGCCGGACGCCTTCTGCCGCCGTGCGTGTCCATCCCCATAACGGCACGCCAGCAGAAGAAAAAACTAGGATAGGTTCGCAACGCGGACCTGTATACAAGGAGGTTAATTAATGGCGGAACCCCATAATGAGGCGGATGAGTGGAAGACCATCATGTTTCTCTATAATTCCGCACTGAAGCAGGTGAACGCGAAGATCGAGATCCTCAACGAGGAGTTCATCAATGTACATAATTACAACCCGATCGAACATGTTAAGACGCGTATCAAATCTGCGGAAAGTATCGTAAAAAAACTGAAAAAGCAGGGCCATGACGTGACCATCGAGAACATGGTGCGTTACGTGCATGACATCGCAGGCATTCGAATCATATGTTCCTTCACATCGGACATCTACAAGATCGCCGATATGATCAGCAATCAGAACGATGTGCGGGTATTGATCATAAAGAATTACATCGATAACCCGAAGCCGAACGGGTATAAGAGCTACCACATGGTGGTCTCCGTTCCGATCTACCTTTCGGACGGCCCGGTGGAGACGAAGGTCGAGATCCAGATCCGTACCATCGCGATGGACTTCTGGGCCAGCCTGGAGCATAAGATCTACTACAAGTACGAAGGAAACGCACCCGATCACATCCAGAACGAACTCTTTGAGTGCGCGACGATGATCAACATGCTTGATAACCGCATGTTCCTTCTGAACGAAGAGATCAAGAAAAACGATGCAAAGAAAGCGTCCCTGCAAGAAGCGGCGGAGCCCGTGCGAAGCCCGGGCCGCGCAGCATATTCATAATTGAATACGAATAGAGTGCAGTCGATGAAAGTCGGCTGCACTTTTTGTATGAGTGAACGCGCAGCATCCCGGCCCAAATGCGCGTAAGGAAGCAAGCTCGGGTGGGTCGTTCTTACGCGCAAAACGGGCTAAACTGCCAAAATGCGCGTAAGAAAGCAGGCTCGGGGAGGTAGATCTTACGCGCAAAACAAGCTAAACGTCCAAAATGCGCGTAAGAAAGTAGCACTAGGCAGGGTAATCTTACGCGCAAAACGGGCTAAACTGCCAAAATGCGCGTAAGAAAGCAAGCTTGGGGAGGTTGATCCTACGCGCAAAATGGGCTAAACTGCCAAAATGCGCGTAAAGAAGCAAGCATGGGGAGGGTAATCTTACGCGCAAAACGGGCTAACCAGCCAAAATGCGCGTAAGGAAGCAAGCTCGGGCAGGTTGATCTTACGCACAAAACGTACCAACCAGCCGAAATGCGCGTAAAAGATAAGTGAGGGAGTGAGAGTTAGAAAGGGGAGTGATCATCATGGAAGATTACAGAAGCAAATTGGAGGAGCAGTTAAAGGAGATCGAGGCTTTGTTAGCGAGGTCGAACAACAAACTGGAGGAATTGCGGTCGGTTCCGGATCATGAGATAAGGCTTCATAAGAGCAACGGTCATGATCAATATCATTTGATCGACAGAGCGACGGGCGAGAAACGTTATGTTAAAGCTTCCGAGATCCGATCTATATGCGACATAGCGCAGAAGGATTATGAAAAAAGGATAAGCAAGGAATTAATGACGATGAAGCAAGGTTTGGAATTGTTTTTAAGGAATTACGATCTCCAAAGGCTGAACGGGGTCTACGAGCGCATGGCAAATGGAAGAAAAGCGCTTATAGATCCTCTGATCGAGACGGACGAAATGTTCATGAAACGCTGGCAGGACGCCGTATACGAAGAGATGCAGTTTTACGATGAAACGGAGTTTTATACATGCAACGGGATACGTGTGCGTTCCAAATCGGAATTGATCATAGCGAATATGCTGGAACAGTATGGCATTCCGTTTAAGTATGAAAAACCATTGCAACTAAGAGGAATGGGGGAAGTTCGACCGGATTTCAGTTGCCTGAAAGTGAGATCGAGAAAAGAGGTGATCTGGGAACACTTCGGAATGATGGACAACTTAACATACGCAAACAAAAACGTGACGAAACTGGCCTGTTACCATCAGAATGGCTTTTATGTCGGAGAAAACCTGATCACGACTTTTGAGACATCACAAAACCAGATCAGTTCCAAACTAATAAGAGGCATGATAGAACAATACCTGCAATAGTATGGCAGGGCTTTTTCCATTGACAGAAGCGGTCATTTGGGCTACAATGAATCTGGGTTTAGGGCGATCTGTCCGCGGGATGGTTCGGCCGTAAACCGACAGAGTAGATTGATTTGAAACGAGGCAGTCAGAATGCGGACGGAAGTGATCGCGATCGCGTCGAAGGACGATGAAGAGTTAAAACGAGCCGGGGCGGTGATCCGTGCCGGCGGTTTGGTCGCGTTTCCGACGGAGACCGTGTATGGGCTCGGGGGCAATGCACTCGATGCGGATGCTTCCCGCCGGATCTACGCGGCGAAAGGACGCCCCTCGGATAACCCGCTGATCGTCCACATCTCGGACTTTTCGCAGGTATTTATGTTGGCGGAGGAGGTGCCGGAGACGGCGAAACGGCTCGCAGATGCTTTCTGGCCGGGGCCTCTGACCATGATATTGAAGAAGGCGGAGCTCGTGCCGGAAACGACCACAGGCGGCCTGGATACCGTAGCGCTTCGGATGCCGAACCATCCGGCGGCGTTAGGACTCATCGAGCAGGCCGGTGTGCCGATCGCAGCGCCGTCGGCAAACCGTTCGGGACGCCCCAGTCCCACGACGGCGGCCCATGTTTTTGAAGACATGGACGGGAAGATCCCCATGATCCTGGACGGCGGAGAAGTCGAGATCGGCGTCGAGTCGACCATCGTAGACCTGACCGGCGAGGTACCCATGGTACTGCGTCCCGGATACATTTCCCGCGAGATGTTGCAGGAAGTACTCGGGGTAGCGGTGGAGCTGGATCCCGCGATCGTCGTGAAGCCGGTGACGGACGAAGCGACCGAGACGCAGGAGGAGGACGGAGAGGCGCAGCCACTGCGGCCGCGCGCGCCGGGCATGCGTTACCGGCATTACGCGCCGAAGGCGCCGCTGATCCTGGTGAAAGGACCTGCACAGGCGGTGACGGCCTATATTCTGAAGCAGATCGAAGAAGATAAAGACAAGCCCATCGGAGTGCTCTGCTCGGTGCAGACGGCGCACGCATATAAGGATGCGCGGCGCGTAGTCGTGGCGGGAGCGTTCGGCGACCTGCCGGCGCTGGCACACAACCTGTACGCGGACCTGCGCGACTTTGATGAGGTGGACATCGACCGCATCTACGCCGAAGACTTCGGCATCGCGGAAGATGAGAACCTGAAGGAGGCCCTGGAAAATCGTATGATGAAGGCCGCCGGAGGACATATTGTAACGGTAGGATAGAATTATGCTGGATTTTCAACGGATCGTTTTCATATGTATGGATAATACATCGGGAAGCATCATGGCCGAATCGATCTTTAACAGTGTGATGGAACAGCTGGATCCGTCGCAACAGATCGGCGTGTGCTCCCGCGGCCTGGTGGTGCTGTTCCCTGAGCCCTTAAACCCGGGCGTGGCCCAGGTGCTCTCGGAAAATCACCTGAAGATCTCGAAGGAGCATTCCGAGGAGATCACGGCGCGCGATGTTGCGGGTGGCGAGACCCTGCTTCTGTGCATGACGGACCGCGAGAAAAAGATGACAAAAGAACGTTTTCCGACTGTGCTCAACCTCTACACGCTGAGTGAATTTGCCGGCGAACAGGGCGAGATGCGTATGCCGTTCGGCAACGACATGGAAGCCTACGGAGAGGCATTCGAGCGCATGGACATGCTCGTAAAACTGACCGTGCAGCGTCTGGTAGGCACGGGGCAGAGTGAAGAAGCAGACGAAACGGATAAAGAATTTAAATTCGGTAAGACCGAAGGAAAGGCGGAAATAAACAATGATAGCATTAGGTAGTGATCACGGCGGTTTCGCCCTGAAGCAGGAGATCATGAAGCATTTTGACGAGCTGGGGATCGCATATCGCGATTTCGGTTGCTACGACGAGTCATCGGTACATTATCCGATCTATGCAAAGGAAGTTGCAAAAGCAGTCCTGTCCGGCGAATGCGAGAAGGGTATCCTCGTATGTTCGACGGGCCTGGGAATTTCTATGGCTGCCAACCGTTTCGCCGGCATCCGCGCGGCTGTCTGCACCGACCCCTTCTGCGCGAAGATGACGCGCCTGCACAACGACGCGAACGTCCTGTGCCTGGGCGGTCTGGTCGTAGGTAAGGGCCTGGCGCTGGAGATCGTCGACACCTTCCTCAACACAGAGTTTTCCAACGGAGAGCGCCACATTCAGCGCATCAAGATGATCGAGAACGAATAGGAGGCCCCTATGAAACGATTGGATTATATTTCCTGGGACGAGTATTTCATGGGAGTGGCCATGCTGGCTGCCATGCGCTCGAAGGACCCGGGGACGCAGGTCGGCGCCTGCATCGTCAGCCCGGAAAATAAGATCCTCACCGTCGGATACAACGGCTTCCCCATCGGCTGCTCGGACGACGAGTTCCCGTGGGACCGTGAGGCAGAGGATCCGTACGACACAAAATACCAGTATGTGACCCATGCGGAGATGAACGCGATCCTGAATTTCCGCGGAGGCCGGCTGGATGACGCCCGCGTTTATGTAACACTCTTCCCGTGTAACGAGTGCACGAAGGCGATCATCCAATCCGGTATCAAGGAGATCATCTACAACTGCGATAAATATGCCGATACGCCGTCCATCCGCGCCAGCAAGCGCATGCTGGATGCCGCCGGCGTGAAGTATCGCCAATACGAAGCCGGCGGGCGGTTCATCGAACTGCACCTGTAGGCAGAGACGGGCAGGGGAGATGTGAAGCATTTTCCCTGCTTTTTTTGATTTTTTGTGTAGGAATGGGTGGCGTAACTGCGTTCCCATTTTGAAGATATCTTTTGATCCCCATGGGAGGTAGCAAAATTGACGCTTTGTTTGATGGCGTTTGACACGCCGGCGGAGAAGAATTTATTTACCAAACTATACGAACGGTATCAGTACTACATGCTCTATCTGGCCAATGGTATCCTGCAGAACCACTCATTGGCCGAAGACGCAGTTCAGGATGCATTTCTTACATTGACCCGCTATATGGACCGCGTAGAGGACGTGGAGTCCCCGCGCACCCGCAACTTTCTGGCGACGATCACGAAGAGCCGTGCCGTCGACTTGTTGCGAAAAGAGAAACGCTACATGGAGGCGGTCGACATCGATGACGAGAGCTACCGCATCGAGAGTAAGGAAGAGCAGCCGCTGGAGCAGTTGATCCGCGAGTCGGAGCATGCACAGTTGCGTGCGTGCATTAAAAAACTGACGCCGGAGCACCAAACCGTTTTGGAATTGAAATACGTACATGGACTGAAGGAACGCGAGATCGCGGAGATCCTGGGTGTGCCGACGAAGACGGCCGGCATGCGGATCCTGCGGGCACGCGAGAAGCTTCGGGGCATGCTTAACGGAAAGGAGGAGTGAGTCATGATGAGTGAAGACGAATTAATGAAACAGGCGTTGGAAGACGAACTGGAAGATTCCTATCAGGAGTACCTGACGTATGCGCTGAAAGGCGAAACGCAGGACCTTATGCAGACGAGCTCCGAATTCCGCCATAATATGGAGGCGATGTGCCGGGAGGCTGAGAACACCGAATCCAAGGTCGTTCAGGTAAAGCCGAAAAAGAATAAACTCGCTTTCCGCGTGAAACTCATTTCCGGCCTGGCTGCCGCGGCTGCCGTGATCCTGCTTTGTGTTGCCGGCGTGAGTATGCTCAATAGAGGCTTGGTGTATGAGGATAGATCTGACAGCCAAAATCTGATCGCACAGAATGACCCTGAACAGAACATCAGAGAAGAATTCGCTGCAGGCACGAAAGCGATCACGGCAGATATCACGGGCGATGTACCGGAGGGAGATAAGAAAAACGGATACGACCAGCTGACAGATCACCAACCCTATCCTGCAGTCGCAGCCGAAACAAGCACAGGATCGAAAACTCAGACCGTGGAAAGCATGCTCTATCGTACGGAATTTGTTGCGCTGCAGAAGGAAAATGAAGAGAATAACGCAGTTGACGGCTTACCGGGCAGCGAGAGCAGCCACCTTAGTTTGAATCCGACCCGAAGGGCTGATCATGGTGGCGGAACCTTTTCCAATGATGGTGGCTCAGATCCGGCGGAGGGTTTGCCGGTACAGATCGAGGTATTCCTCGCCGCTGATGATGGCGTCGTACCGTCGAAGATCCTCGCACTCTATGTGGAAGGCACCCGCGTATCATTTTCCGAGACCTCAAGGCAGGAGCAGGTGGATGGCGCCCTGGTCCAGCTGGAATATCGAGAGACATCCGATCAGGAAACAGCGCCGAAAGAAGGCCGAAACATCATCCTGATCGTGCTCTACGGGGACCGACGGCAGATCCTGCTTTATCGCATCGTGTAAGGGCATCTGACATACAAAAAACAATATACGGACAATAAATGCAAAACGCTTGTGTACGGTGGTTTCCGTCCGCAAGCGTTATTGCTTTTTCTTGACTTTTTCGTCTCAAAATTCTATAATGTATACGGGTAAGTGTCTATAAACCCGGGAAGTAAGGAAACAGGGATATGGTATACGATAAAGGTACAGTAGCAACTCAGGGACCGTCCGTAGCAGATCTGGAGAAGGACCTGAATTATTATAGGACCGAGTTAGAGGTCGTACAACTGAAGAAGGCAGAAGCGATCACGTATTCCTTGAAGATGGCAGTGCTGGTCGTAGTCGCATTGGCCCTCACGATCCTCGCGGATAGAATGATGAAGAAGAATGAGGCCTTTCATATTCCGGGCGTCATGCTCATCGTATTTTGCGTCGCGGCGATCGGGTTCGGCATGCTGATGCTGATCGTGCGGGTACCCATGATCGTATCACAGCGTCATGTGGATACCGGCGTGATGATGCATCCGGCTGCGTTGAAGCATGACTATGAGTGCATCATCATGGAAAAGGAAAAGCTTCTGGCGCAGGCGAAGGAGAGAGAAGAGCAGATCGCCTTCAGTTCGGAAGCGCGCGAGATCGAATTCGAGGCGGAGCGTCAGATGGCGGCTGCCGAATATGGTTTCGGCCAGAACCTGCAGTTAGGGGACGAAAGCGGGATCTCCGAGGACGACACATTCGGACTGACCATTTCGTTGGAAGATGCGCTTTCCGAGATCGATAGTTTTACGGAAGAAGAGGAAGAAGTAACAGCGGAATAAGGTTCATCAGGGGAAATAAAATGGCGATTTTAGGGGATCGTGTTGCGCAGCAACAGTATTTGATACGCAAGGAGGCACTGGATAAACAGGAGTTCGCGCTTAAAGACGCCGAACGGGAACACCGTCGATATCGTATGTGGTTCATCGCAAGCCTGATCATCATGTTGGGCTTGTATTATCTGACAAACATACAGGACGTCTTCGAGATCGAGAAGGTTAAGAAGGATGACTCCATGGAGTATGCCCTGTTCATGGGCGGTTTCACCATGGTGTTGGTATGGGTCTATGTGACCTATGCCTTGATCCTGTTCTTCGGTGTGATCGCATGTGTAGGTTTGTATCGCACGTTGGTCGTGCGGGATGGAGTGGACGGACGCCGGATGTTTTATGTGGCGTATGTCAAACTCCAAAAACAACGGATCCTGCAGGCTCGTGAGGCGATGGTCGAACAGAAGAGCCGCGCCCGCGAGGAACGGGAGCGCGCCGAGATGGCGACGAAACTGCAGATGGACAGTTTCATTGCGATGAAGAACCGCAATGACGGACAGATGGTGACGGAAGACCTGAAACCGAAGGCGGACGGCATTGCCCGCGATTCCAACGGAAACCTGGTCATCCCGATCGAGGACGCGATACGCTCCATCTATGGTGAAGACGACGATTTAGAGTAAGGGGATGTGGATAGAATGGATGAAACCGGTATAAGCAAAGCCGAACAGGTCACCCTGCTAAAAGGGCTGATCGAAGAGGGGGTCCGGCAGAAGAGAGAGATAGTTTTCAAGCACCGGGAAGCATTCGAAGAGATGCTGCGCTATGGTGTCCTGATCGCATTTCTCATCAGTATAGGATTGGTGAGCATTCTCCGGGATGCTCTGGTCTCCCACGGACTCAAATCCAGGGATGCGACCAGTCTGGTCGCCGGGCATTTGCTCGGAGGCTTTTTGGATATTTTCTTTTTTATCATTGCTATCGTAGTGATCGCTTTCGGATGCATGTTTTTGCGTGCTTTTTCGAAGTATGCGAGCCCGATCCGCATGAAGGACGGGACCGAGCTGTCCTTTAAGGAGGCGGCTGCAGCGATCGACAGCCAGACCAAAAGAAATTTCCGGAAACTCATCGAGATCCGCCAGGGCATGACGCCCGCGGAAGCGGATGCCTCACGTATAGAACCGTATCGTTTTGACACGGTAAATACGGGATATTATACGGATGCGGTGCGTTTGACCGTCCCTCAGATCGAGAAGAATAAAGGGGAGATAAATGAACGCCGGGAAAATGTAGTCCGTGACCTGGATGAGATCCGGGTCCACCGGAAAGCGAACATGCAGTTGATGATCATCGCGACCGCGGCTGCTGTTGCATCCCGTATCCTGGACGGCCCGATCGCTAACTTTTTACCGACCGAGTTTTGGAAGATATGGATGGTGCTCTCGTACCTGATCTTCTATGCGGGCATCATTTTCGCGGTGTTTTACGGTATCCGCTTTCTTTACGAGAGGAAGGATAACCGTATGATCTCGTCGATCACATTGATCGACCGGTATGAGACTACGATCGAAAACTATAACTACCTTCTTACAGACATTGAATTCATGCTGGTCTGCGCACAGAGACGTAAAGATCCTTCATGGAATAAGCCCGTGATCGATGTTAACGAAACGAAGACGATCTCCATGGCCGAACTGACCGAGGCGGTCGCTGAGGCTGAAAGTGCATGGCAGGCATCGAAGGATGAGGTCCGGTCCGGCTCTATGAACGGGGCTGAACCCAAAGCTGCCCAAAAGGAGAATCCATACGATCTTTCCTATGGCAGCGCCAATATCGATATAGGTCTTTCCGGCTCATTTGCCGCATCCGGGGCAGAGCCGATCGATCTTATGCCGGGCATGGGAAGTCCGGCGAGTCCGCAGGAGCGTAAAGACGAGCCTTCCGGTGTGCAGGAAGAGGGCGATGTCGAGCGCACGGCGCCGAAGGCAGAAGAGCCTAAAGCGGTTGAAGAAGCGGATACGATCGATGCAGCAGAAGCGATGTCCGAAGTGAAAACCGAGGAACAGAGCGAAGAAGAGATCGCTGCGGAAGAGAAGAAAAAACTGGAGGAATATATGCGGGATTTGAAGAAAAGGGCACAGGAAGAAGCAGAGTTTTCTGCTGAGTTGGAAAACGAGATGGAGAGGATCCGTCGGATGCCACAGGAGGAGATCGTTGAAGAAAAAACGGAAGCTCCGCAGCATCCGGCCAGCAGCAATCTGTTCTATTATCCGACTGCGGATTCACGTGAGCAGTCACCCTACGTGGAGCAGGAAGAAGCAGGAAACAGTTATATCAATCATTCCGCTCATGCGGCAGCGGAACTGGCGGGAGATGAACCCGCAGCATTCCGCCATCGCACAGGCGGTGAGAAGGATAAATACAACTATGACGGCCGTCCGAAGAAGTCGACGGTACTCCGTCGGGCAGCCATGTCGTCCGATCAGGATCCGGTAGCACCTGTAGAGGTTTCTGAGCAGGAGATCCCGATCCGTCCCGCGACGGAAGAGCCGAAGGAAGAAGAGAAGAAAGCCAGCCTGCGTACCAGCGACGAATTCACGTCGACCATGACCGAGCATATCCGTTCCCTTCAGGAAGAGTATGGGAAGAAGGAAACCGGTTCGCTCGATCTCAGGAACGCTTCGACCGGGGAGGGGTCGCACGTTCGCATGGACCGTGATCAGGGTCTTACCATTTCGCTGGAAGATGCGCTGAAAGACCTCGAGTCATTTACAGACGACGAGGAATGAGCAATCTTATAGGAAAATGAAAAAACGGGAATTGAAACAAGAAGCATGAATTTGGATTACGCTAAACATCAACAAATGATCCGCGAAACGCATGATAAGCTGGTGGATCATGAAGAAGAGTATTCGAGTGCGGTAAAAACGCACGAAAAACAAACCCATAACATACTGATGTGCACGATCGCGATCGTCGTATTGCTGGTCGTCACGGGCATCTTCCGGTTAATGGATGATGGTGTGCAAAGCTACGATAAAAAGAACGTAGTCGGCGTGGCCGGGGAGATGACCCTCATCGGGTATGGACTGACATCGGTCGCCAAATACATAATGTACGCCGGCATCATTGTCCTGGGAGTCATTATCATCATCAACCTGCGGAGGCGGTTTTTCTACATCGATCCGGTCAGCCGTGACCGACAGAGTTACGCGCAGTTCGTGGTCCTTCAGGAGGAAGTGATCCGAAGACTCCGGGCGGAGGAGAAGAAACTCGAAGAAGAGGCGAGGGCCATGGAGCAGGCTGCGAAGCAGGCAGCATTGACCGAAGACAAAAAGACGTTCGGAGACCGGCCGGAGGAGAACTTGTTTTCCGAGACCGGCGTGATGGACGGGGTCAGCAATACCGATGGAGATCTGGTGTTATCCATAGAAGATGCATGGGATAGCATCCGAGAGGAGGAGTAATATGAAAATCAACAAAAGCAATCTGAAAGATGTCGATCTGCAACGTATCAAGAAGATGGTCTCGAACCTTGAGATCGCGCGCGTAGAGATCAAAAAGAACCGCGTCAGGGAGATCTTCCGTGTAATTTTCTACGTTGTGCTCGTATTTGCGCTTTTCTTCTCTTGGGCTGTTTCGGACTACATGGACGAATATCGCCAAAATGATATGGCTTTTGTGGCCAATATGTTCGGCACATTGATCATTATTCTTTTGATCGCCCTCGTGGTGATGATCATCATGACCGTCCGCCGTATCTTCGTCGTTTACGATCCGTACAACAACCAGTGGTTGCGGTATGAACACGTTATCAAGAAGTACGATGAGAAGATCAAGAGACAGCAGATGATCCTGGACCTGGCAGAAGGTAAGAAAGTATCTGCCGAAGGCCTGAATGAAAACGGTGAGAAACTCAATGTGGAGATCCTCAACCAGGAGCTGGACGAACCGGTGAAGGAATGGAAGATCTTCGAGGAAGAGGGCGAGGTCATTTACGAGGAAGTCATCCATGATTCCACGACGATGTCGATGGAAGAGGTGGCCGAACTGCTTCGCGAGGATGATTGAAAAAAAGTATAGAAAACCGCTTGACATATGTCAGCGGCTGTTATATAATCCTTTAATGTGACGTCTTCTGCGGTGAAGTCGCCCGGTATACCATGCCCCGGAATATCAGGTGAGCTTATGCGGGACTCGACACGAAGTAAACGAATGACAAAAACACGGTTTTCCGTGCTACCATAATGGAGGTTAACCAATGAAGAGTTTCATGGCCAGTCCGGCTACGATTGAAAGAAAATGGTATGTAGTTGATGCAGCCGGTTGTACACTGGGACGTTTGACATCCGGTGTTGCCGCTGTTTTAAGAGGAAAGAATAAGCCTACTTTTACACCTCACATCGATACAGGTGACTATGTGATCGTTATCAACGCTGAGAAGATCAAGGTTACCGGTAAGAAACTGGATCAGAAGATCTATTACAGCCACTCCGATTATCCGGGTGGAATGAGAGAGACAACCTTAAGAGAGATGCTTGCTAAGAAGCCTGAGAAGGTGATCGAGCTTGCCGTACACGGTATGCTTCCGAAGGGACCTTTGGGCAGACAGATGATCAAGAAGCTTCATGTAGTTGCCGGTGAGGAGCATCCTTACGCAGCTCAGAAGCCCGAAGTATTGACATTCTAATTGAGGTTGAAAGGAGAGTAATAAGATGGCAGATAAGTTTTACGGCACAGGCAGAAGAAAGAAGAGCATTGCCCGTGTATATATTACGCCCGGTACAGGTGTTGTTACGATCAACAAGCGTCCTATGGACGAGTATTTCGGCCTTGAGACCTTGAAGGTTATCGTTCGTCAGCCCCTCGCAGCTACCGAGAATACAGAGAAGTTCGACGTACTCGTAAACGTACGCGGCGGCGGTATCTCCGGCCAGGCCGGTGCGATCCGTCACGGTATCGCAAGAGCGCTCTGCAAGGCAGACGCTGAATTCCGTCCCATTCTTAAGAAGGCAGGTTTCCTGACCCGTGATCCTCGTATGAAGGAAAGAAAGAAGTACGGTTTGAAAGCAGCGAGACGTGCACCTCAGTTCTCTAAGAGATAATTATTTTGCAATCAATAGAAACCTCCCCACACGTGGGGAGGTTTTTTGATTGCAATCTCACTATCGTGAGAAGCGGAGGCCTTCTCAGCGTAGCCTCGAAGGTCTCCGCTAAAAACGTGCCACCGGCACGTTTTTTTAACGCTACGACAGTTCAGCAAGAGATAATTTCATCCTTGTATATACTCAAACCCCTGGAAAATCAAAGCTTTCCGGGGGTTTTTTATGTCGAATCTTTTTGAGAGGTTTTGAAGGCATTTGATGGAATTTGATCAAAAAAACCGTGTTACAAGAGGGGTCAATTGCCTGTTTGTGTTACAAAAAGGGTCACAAGTAGGAGCGAAAGAAGTAAAAAACCCTTAAAATCCGACGGGTCGTTGAAACGGCATACTTGACAGAGAAATGGCCTATTTTTTCCCCGAAACGGTGTCTCCGTGAAAGTGCTTACAAGTTCCTGCATTTTTGAAAGAATTTGATGGATTTTGAAGGAAGCCGACCGGGGCTGACCGGTTTCGGCGGGACAAATAACTGTAGCAAGGCGCATATATGCCTACACGGAAGATAACAATACATGATGCTATAGGTCATGAGGAAAAAGGGTTTATCTTATGTACTTGGAATGAAAACCATGTTGATAATGCTCATTATAGTTTTTTCCAGACATCAAGTACCAGCAATATGATAACTGTATACAATGATTATTCAATGAAGGTATAAAAAAGTAGAAACTATTTTGAGGAGTACATGGTTAAAGACATAGAAATTGATGGAAACAACTACTTTTGGTCCGGTGGTGAGATGGTGCTTTTTGATGGCGAATTCGAAGGCGAAACTAGCACAGGCGAAATCACATACAAGCAGTTGTTGGAGATTATGGGGATGAACCATAAGGATCAAACAAACACCTTCATTCGGGGATATGAGTTGCTCAATTGAGCTACTCAATTATCATAGAGGTGCATGTCAAGGTTTTGTTGCGCCCAGAATAAAACAACTAGAGCGTAGCCCGTTGGGCTACGCTCCTTTTACTTCCCCTGGTAACATCGCTCGATCGTCGATATACCAATCGCAGGTTATCTTTCTGGAATTGTTGCCGTACAGCTCAACGATCTCCGGCAGGTTGTCATTGACCGCGTCAAAGAGGAGACCGTGATCTTTGCACCATAAGATGGCGCGCTCGAGGGCGTCGCCGGCGCGGCAGGTCCAGAGGATCAGCTTGTTGCCGATGCGCTGCTGGGTCTTCAGGTATTCGATGAGGGGGATGTTGGGTTCTCCGAGTTCGGGCCAATTGCTGAAGCAAAGGGTGCCGTCGAAGTCTACCGCGATGATCTGGTAGTTCATAGGATCAACTCCATTCGTTTGGAAAAATGCAAGGTTTATTCGGCGAGCTTGCCGAAGATTTTGAAGGTGCTTCCTTCCAGGACCGGGATGGGCTTATACTGCGTGTTCAGCGATATGAGGTAGGTGCCGGAGCGCTTCTGAGACAGTTTTTTAAAGTAGGTCATGCCGTTGAGAAAGAAGAGACCCAGGTCGCCGTCCTCGAGGTAATCGGTCCGCTTGATCCAGATGAGGTCCTCGTTGTGGAAGCGGGGCTCCATGCTATCGCCGGACAGGTATACGCCGAAGTCGGCGTTCTGCGGAATGGGGTCGTAGAATTCCATCTGTTCGAAGTTTTCGTCCTCGAGGAAGTTGCCGGTGCCGGCCGATGTCCGCATGAGCGCGACGGGCATGATCCTGGGGCGAATGCGGATGACCTCTGCCACGGGCTTCCGGTATTCGCCCGACTTCTTCAGCAGGTCAATGTATTCCATGGCCTTCTGCACGCCGGCCTCGTTCAGATCCCAGAAGGGATCGCGCGGGTTCTCGCCGATGAATTCCGTGTAGATGTCCGATATGTCTAAAATCTCACACAGGGCCAGTAACTGCGCCGCCGTAGGAGTGTTGGTATTTTTTTCCCAGGAACTTACGGCGGCGTTCTTTACGTGGATGCCGTAGGCCTGCAGCCTCTCTGTGATATCGATCTGGGATAGATGCTTATTCTTTCTGTGCTTCGCTAGCACATCACCGATGTTCTTCATCTGCGACCTCTTTTCTGCGTAGGTGGGGCTTGACGATGCGTATTCGAAAGACGGCATCGTAAGCAAATCAATTCTGTATATAGAATATAGCACATTTTGTAGAGGGAATCAAGAGGAAATCAACGGAAAATGTAAAAATGGATAGATGAGTTTGCTGGAATCTGCTCTGCATTGACTGGGTTGGGTACGATAGGAAGATCGAAAAGTGGCGTTCGGGACTGCTTTTTGAAATACAAACGGATGGTGTATTTTGCCACACCTTGCTATAGATTCTCTCTCGGAAGATATGCTATAATGGGATTAATAGTAACACGGGAACAACACAAATAGTTATATACTTCGAGAGGTGGACATGGAACAAAAAAAGAAAGTGGACCCCTGGAGGGTTTTAATCATTTCCCTTGTAGCCATTGATCTGATCTTTCTGATCTGGATCTTGGTGTCGGCTTTGAATAAGGAGTCGGCTGTCGGTGGCGTAGATACTTTAGCCGCGTTGGATGCTTCATTCCTTGTTTCGAAGGATACGGTAGAAAGTACAGAGCTGCAAACGCAAAAGGATGACGTAACAACCACTTCGGTCACGCTAACAAAGGCGACAGTGGAAGAAACCACGCAGAACGAAACCACTGAAGCGGCCTATAATACAATGGAACGCCCCGGGATATCCGCGTTTGATGACTGGAAGGCTTTCAAGGAGACTATCCCCGAAAATGCCAGGAAGATAACGAAGCAGAGTGAAGTAGGCGGTTTTTGGAAAGGATATGTCGAATATGATTGGGCGGAAGAACTGTGTAATTTCAGCATCTCTTTCGATAAAGAAAACGTGCTGACTTTTACGCAGGACTGGTATAGGATTCGAAACAATAATGAGGATTGGCGCAGCGAGGAAGAGATGGATGATGTTGTCTACACCGGACAATGGGCAGACGGAGCTCTGGTTGTTATCGGGGACATCAATATCCGTATAGATTCATTCTTTGAGTTTGATGGAAAGCAATACGCCTATGGAGTAATGGAGGTTCCGAATGGACCTTCGGCCATTGTTGGCATGGTTCGGCCATAGAAGGGGGTATCGGTATGGATGATGCGAGAAATGCTTCGAAAAATCCTAACATAACAAAGCGAAAAAGAATCGTATGGATTGCCGTTTTAAGCGTGCTTTTCATTGTGGAGTTATGCATTGCCGCATTTGTGTGTCCGGGTTTTCTGATCGAGAAGAAATACACTCCTCAAATCGAAGTGAGCGCAGATGATGGATTGCCTGAGTTGGCGGAAGAAGACTATTCGATCATTCGAGAAGAGGAAAGCAATGAGAGAGTTGGGGCTTCTGACATCCGTTTTGGCAAGACGGGGAACACGTCTGTGCTAGAAGTAAGCAGTGAAAAGTCGGTAGTTACTTTTGAAAACGGGGTAAATATGGACTTTGGTTCCTGCTTGCTATCGGAGAAAACTCAGAAGGTTTCCGTGGAAAGACTGGGAACTTCGTATGATGAGATGTATGAGGCGGAAGGATACGATTTCCTGATCGATGGAGGTGATGCGACGTTCGAGGGGATTGTTGCGGTCACCATACCGTATCCGAAAACGTGGGGTGACAACGTATTTGTCCAGTATTATGATGAACAGACGGGAACGTGGGAGATCTTCGCCGGCGAGCCGAATGGGGATGGGACCGTCACGTTTTATACGGACCATTTCTGTACGTATGCGGCTTTCCGACGCAAGGTGGAGAGGGGAACTTCTGCATCCGGAAAACTGATCGAGGAGATCCCTGGTGTTGATGAGTACCAGGAAACGGTTCGGATCAATTGGGATGTTCTGGCTAAAATGGTAAGAGAGGGGCAGGTGGATAAAGAGGCTTCACTCGCTGACTTGACCAGTCAGGGCAATTCCTATTTTGCCGATCGAATGATCACTACGCTTTCAAACGCCAACACGGGGCTTGATTATCTGGCAAAGGCTTCAAAGATGCCGGGGCTTTCTTCCAAGGTACTAGGACCTTTGGGACAGGCACTTACGATCGGAAAATTCATGTATCAGGGCCATAAATATGGTTGGAGTAAATCAATTTCGGATAATGGAACCGATTTGGTTATGCTGGGCGTTGGAATGGCATCTTCTGCGCCACCGCCGGTCGGCCCTGCTTGTATGGCTATAACTGCCGGTTATTATTTGTACAGTACTACGTCGGCGATCGCAACCGATATTGGGAATAGTGGTTGGAACAGCGTGGCGGAGTATGCGTATCGGGACTTTTCAACGAAGTATCTGATATACAATAAGGTGACCGGCCAGATAGGGGCTCGTTATGTAAAGGATGCCTCTGAAGATGCAGCTACTCCGTTTCATAAGGATTATATCCCGCTTTCCAGTGGGGCGAGCGGTGCGGATACCGCCAACTGGTACACGGTTTTCGAGGATGCCATCGCCCGTGAAAAAGCCGGAAAGTTGGGGAAATATCGTAATGCCGGCGAATATGTAGAACATGTGATCGAGGAGTATGTGACTGCGTTCTGGCGTCTCTCGCCAAAGATGAAAGACCGCTATCTGTCCAACACGCCAACCAGCGGCGTTATATCCCCGCTTTTAGGAGTGAAGCTTAAGGCGGATTATAAGGCGCCGAGTAAGGCGGATCAGGATCTGTATGTAGAAAATTTCCGGAAGGATTTGTGCGCATGGCTGAAACCCTATTTTGAGAAGGAACTGGATCAGCAATATGCCAATACCATGAATGCGGTATGGAAGCACTTTTACAATCTTGAGAATACGCTCAATGCGAAATACACTGTAAAACTGACGGTTCCGGGCAAGCAGTATTTTACGGACTCCGAATACTACGGGCACACGATCGGACTGTCGACCGGAGAAAAAGAGATTCCCGGCATTTACCTCGATCAAATGTATGGGACGGTGACATTTACCGGTGCGGCTTGGATCAAGGCGGGGTGTCCCACATATCTTCGGATCATGGGTTCGAGGAGCAAGCCTATAGATAATACGGTGAATTATTTTGTGAAGGTGTTAAATTTGTCTCCTGGTCTGAATGAGGTGGTTTTGGAACCGGAAGAGATTGCCGGGACTTACAGTCTCTCTTACATGGATGACCGAGGTATCGCTTCGCGTGTTCTTGAGAACGGAAGTCCTGCCTTGAAAGAGGCTTTGGAAAGCAGCAAGTTGGTTGTCATGAAGGATGGTTCTTTTTCCTTGACGGGCAGTGGCTCGCGATCCCTGGAGATGCCTAAAAGTTACATGAGTGGACTCATACCTCCCGGTGATGAAGAGGCAGACCCAGATCCGGTGGAGTGGACGCAGATGGACGGTTCATGTACGATAACGTTTGAATTGAAGGGACGTATCGATGAATCCACTGGCAAAGGAAACGCAAGTCTGTCAGGCACGGGTAAACTTGTCGAAAAATACACCTATGGTCATAAATCCGGAAAAACCAGTAGCAGCAATGTGAACGGAACAGCGACATTTTCCGGTTCGACTCAATCCGTTGTGCGGAAGACGGCTTCGGAGGGCGAAGACCTGATATATATCGATTTCTTCATAAGAAAGGAGAACGGGGAAACGATTTATGACTTGAACACGGAAACGACTATTACGGATAGCGACGGGACCGAAGGCCCCGAAAAGATTGGGTGGTGGCTGTCCTTCTGTTTCCGAAAGGATACATGACATTAATGAATCCAGCTGTGGTGCTTCGGCGTAATTGACATGATCCCCATTCCGTGGTTGCTTTTGCCACGCCTTGTGGTATAATAGGAGGTAGATGCAGAAAGAACGAAAATAGTATACATCGTCGGTCCGTCTTCGCTATAGCCACAGAGGGAACGTTGTTGTATATCTATATATAAATCAAACAAAAAGGAGTAGGGAAAAATGAAGAATTTAACCAGGAAAATGCATTTCGTTCGGTATCTGTTGGCAGTGCTTCTGGCGGTGGTGTTATTTACCCCGGACGTAGCTGAGGCGGCCAATCTGACCATCAAGAGCGGAGCGCGGAAGGATTACACCGCGAACGCAGACGGAGAGACCATCAACATTACATTGTCCGTTCCCAGCGGTAACCCGCAGCTCATGGGAAAACCGTCGTGGGTGAGCCAGTCGGGGTCCAGCGGAAGTTATAAGCTGGTCGTAGCGAAGAATACCTCGAATTCGGCGAGAACCGGCGACGTAGTTTATCGCGCCGGCAACTATGTGTACACACTGCGGATCACGCAAAAAGGGCAGCCGAAGAATACGGTGACCGTAAAGTTTAACACTAACGGTGGAAAGACCAGTGTCAATAGCAAAACGTACAAGATCGGAAAGAAATACGGAAGCCTCCCGGCGGGCCCCACTCCACCCACAGGTAAGAAATTTGTCGGATGGTATACAAAGGCAAGCGGTGGGACCAAGATCACGAAGGACAGCAAAGTAAGCGCTTCTACGAAGACCTTATATGCACATTATCGAAATAAGGACTACACAGTTTCGTTCGACAGTTTAGGCGGCTCTTTTATTATTGCACACTATATTACGTATGGCACCCCGTATGGACATTTGGAAACTCCTGAAAAAGCCGGATATAAGTTCCTCGGCTGGTATACCGCTCCCATCGGTGGAAAGAAAATAACGAGTAAAACGAAGATGGCGACTGCCAATAATCATACGTTATATGCACACTGGAAAGAGAAAGCAAAGTGCACCGTAACAATAAAATACCAAGGGAAAACTTTTAAATCCGAAAAGATTTATGAGGATGAAAAATACGTTTTGCCCTATGGGCCGAATCCGCCGAAAGATCATCATTTCGTCGGCTGGAGAGTGTATTATTCGGATGGAATAAGATTAACGGGGATATACAAGCGTGGCGACACGATCAACATCCGATGCGATTGCACATTGGTTCCGGTATATGGATACGATTATGATATAGCTTTTGAGGATCCTTCACCGAAGTCCCTGTTGGATTAAGAATTAACACTTACATATTTAGACATAGACGCCCCTCCGGGTAACCGGAGGGGCGTTTTTTTGCGCGAAACGGAGGGGACAGATAAAACTCATCCCTCTGCTTCTGCTGTAACATTTGAGGGTAAAACGTGTGTATATAAGTGAGGGCATATAAAAACGAGCTTGGCGCTTTATGGCGGAGATATTCCGAGAATGTTGTGCTCTATTTAATCCAGTGTATTTTTGCGAATCGGGTTGTAAATTATGGTAGTATATGATACACTGATGGAAGCTGTGGGGAACGGGGACCCCCTTATGTGTGCGTGTGATAATCGGGAAGAGGGATCGAGAATTAGGAGAATAATGCGCGAAGACGCATTGTTATATTACGTTTCCGGCGTGGGACGGAAATAGGAAATTAATTTGAAGGTAATCTACAATGGGAAAAAAGAAACGGCGTACTCAACGAAGTACGACAAGCAGGTTTGGACGCATATGGGCAGGGCTCATGGCGATCCTTTTGGTGATTGGCGTGATGCCTGAGGGCGGTAGTGTGACGGTTGATGCAGCGGAATCAGCCAGTGCGATCGCAAACGAAACGATTAAAGATATTTTGGGATATGGTGATTATGTTCCGCAAATTACTAGGACCAGAATGAGGAGCTCTACAAAACCCAACGACACGTATTTATATAATGGAGGGTTTTACTATAGCACTAAGAGTACTAATCTTTACGATGAAATTAAAAAAGAGTATTATAGCGGTGCTGGAGGTATTTGTACCTGGTGTGCCTTTACGAATTTACTGAACCGCAAGATTGCTTTGGATGGAGGAACGAAAGCTGTTTTTGAAGCAAACAAATACGATATATTGAATGTTGCTAAAAGAATCGGGAATACCGATGAGGGCGTAAGGTTTTCTGTTTCCGGGCAAAATGATTATATATGGATTGGTAACAAAAGGGAGTTCGCTGATGTATATAATAAGTCCTTTGACAACGGCAAAGGTCGTTCGTATACCGGCTATACTGAAGTAAAGGTCAACAATGTCCGCCTAGATAGTACTAGGAATTTGAAAGATGATACCTTAACTAAACGTATCAATGAGATTAAGGAAAAGTTAAAAAATGAACTTGATGCTCATCCTGAGGGTATTGTTATCCAGTTTTCAAACGACGTTGGTATGCATGGTATAGTGCTTACAGGTTATTACTATACTAATGGCTATTTAAGTTTTTACACAGTTGATACCGGTGGATCTAATTATGGTGACGGATTTACCGCCTTAGAGGACTCGTATTTAGGAACGAATTATGGTAATAAAAGCTTCCAAGGCGTAAAAAGGATCGATAACATTGTTAAATATATTACATCCTACGTATATATTCAGTCCGCCTCTGGGAATTTATCTACACCTGGCCCTGTAGAGATCAATCATCTCTCTATTAATGGACAGACTAGTTCTATATGTCTTAATGAAGGAGATAGGGCCAATTTGACTGGAACAGTGATATCAAGTGCGAATATAACATCAGTCAGTGCTTTGATTACTAAAGAGGGAAGAGTTTTTTATAATACTCCTATTGCGCCTAACGTCCAAACAGTAGATCTTATAGAAAGCGCACTAAATAAGGGGGATGGGTGCATAACATTTGGAACCCTCGAGCCGGGTACGTATGAATTGACATTAACGGCAATGGACTCAAATGGGAAAACTGATACTAAAAAAATTACTTTTACGATTAATGGGCAGAGTGTTGCAGTAAATCCTGTTAGAATAAGTGGCCTTTCTCTCAAGGAGGATAGTACTTTTACTGAAGGTAATAGCCGGAATTTGATGGGGACCGTAACTTCGGGATCAGATATAACTTATGTGAGTGCAGTTGTAACCAATACGGCGGGATTTCGAAAAGAATATGGGCCTATAACACCTAGTCAGCAAGCGACGGTAAACTCAAAATGTATAGATTTATACTCGAGTGCGTTAAATAGTTCTTTTGGTGGAAAATACAATATGCTTATTCGTTTTGGCGACTTTGGGCCTGGAGATTATACTCTTACGGTTACCGCTAAAGATGTGAGGAACACGGAAGATTCAAAACAAATAAAGTTTACGGTTACTTCTTCGCAAAACGCTAACGAAATAAAGATTGATTTGAGTAAATTTGCTTCTAGTCTCCCTTATAACAACCCATACAACATACAAGGAATGATAACAGCTGGTTCGGAAATTTTGCAAGTTCAAGGTACGATTTATAATATTTTGAATCCTCTTTTTCCAGCGAAATACAGAGATGGCTTTAAAAAATCAGGAAGACTGGATTGCACGGAAACTCAGAGCTCCTATATTGCCAGAAACAAACTTAATAGTTCACTTATGGCCAACAAAACCACATTCAATATAATTAATTCAAATATTAATAGTTCCTTCTCAATGGCTGGACTTGCTAAGGGAATTTACACGTTTAGAGTCAAGGTTACACTGGTAAACGGAACTACTAAGACTGCATCAGTAGGATTTTGTATTCGGTAGAACATTTGCTGATTGAAAGTGGATGAGTAAATAATGAATAAGTATCCCACGGTGCTTTTTCTCTTAACAGCACGCTGATCGATCTGATCAGCGTGCTGTTTAAGTTTATGTGCTTCATACTCTACCTTTGCTAAATTGCTTTGGAAGAGAAGAATTATAGCATTGGAATAAAAGCCTGTGTGGGTCTACGCCGAGAAAACAGAGGCTTTATGTCTTTCTGCTGTAAGGTTTGAGGTTAATTGGGGGATTATATAAGTGAGGGCATATGGATATTTGCCATGTGCAAAATAATAGGCTGGCATCCGCCTATGGAATGCTACAATCTATTTAATTAGGCGTATTTTTGTGAATTGGGTTGTAAATTACAGTAGTATATGATACACTTATAGGAGCTGTGGGGAACGGGGAAGCCCCTATGTGTGCGTGTGAAAATCGGGAAGAGGGACCGAGAGTTAGGAGAATAATGCGCGAAGGTGCGTTATTATAGTTGTTTTCGGAGCGCATCGAAAACAAGAAAAACTTTATACTTAGGAGGAAAAGAAATGAAACAGTCAAACGCTCTGAATAGAGCTAGAGTGTCCGTTTTGGCAGTGATCGTTCTCGTGTTGACGGTATTCGGCGTGAACCAAGTTGATGCAGCATCAACCATTAACGTAACATTTTCACAAAGCGGCGGAACGAGCTCGACGTATTCCAGAGATCCTTCGTTTTCACTTGAGAAGAGTGCTGGTTGGATTACAATCAGTACGTCGTCACCATCCAATTTTACGATCAAGGCATCGAGCAATACTACTGGCAAGGGACGTATCGGCTATGTATACGTGAAAAGACAGGGATCGGTTGTCACCACGTATAAGATCGTTCAGTCGGGTTCCACGAACCTCAGTGTTGGTATTGCAAAAGGAAGTACATCGACCTATGGTAAGAATTCGAACCAGTCGATTTCTGTCAGCGGCAGCTGGATCACGATCTATCGCCCGAATGACTATAATTTCCGTATCGATTATTCGGCGAACACGACCGGAAGCACTAGAACTGGTTACGTGTATGTAAAAGAAGACTCGACGACATTTACCACGTATAAGATCACACAGAGTTCTTCCGTTACGGTTACATATGACAAAAATGGCGGCGGTTCGAGTTTTACCCGGACGATCTCCTATGGAAGCACCTATGGAAAAGTCGATAACCCGACCCGGACCGGGTATAATTTCGCTGGCTGGTATACGGCTAAATCTGGTGGAACTCAGGTAACAGAAACCACGAAAATGACCAGCACAGCAAACCATACGCTGTATGCTCACTGGACGGCGAAGTCATATACGGTTTCCTTCAACAGTCAGGGAGGCACCTCGGTTTCTTCCAAAACCGTGTACTACGATGGCACCTATGGATCTTTGACCAATCCGACAAAGACTGGTTATACCTTTGCGGGCTGGTATACGGCAGCTAGTGGCGGCAGTCAGGTTATTTCTTCTACGAAGGTAACTCTCACTGCTAATCAGGTATTGTATGCGCATTGGACGGCAAATAGTTATACAGTGTCTTTTAACAGCCAGGGCGGTTCCTCTGTATCTTCGAAGACGGTAACCTATGGAAGTAAATACGGAACCTTAAGCAGTCCCACAAAGACCGGATATACGTTTGCGGGTTGGTACACGGCGGCCAGCGGCGGAAGCCAGGTTAGCTCTTCAACTACGGTATCGACTGCGTCTAACCATACTGTATACGCGCACTGGACGGCAAATAAGTATACCGTGACCTACGATAAAAATGGCGGTAGCGGAGATAATTATTCCCGGTCTATCGCATATGGAAGCATATATGGAAAAACAGACAACCCGACTCGGACCGGATATACATTTACAGGTTGGTATACTGCTAAGTCCGGCGGAAGCCAGGTAACAGAGAGCACCCTTATGTCTACAGCGAATAACCACACGCTGTATGCACGATGGGTAGCAAAGACATATACCATTACATTTATCAGTAATGGCGGAACTACCGTGTCTTCCAAGGTTGTGACCTACGACAGCACCTACGGGTCATTAAGCAGTCCTACGAAGACCGGCTATACATTTGCAGGGTGGTTTACGGCTACAAGTGGCGGAAGTAAGATTACTTCGTCCACAAAGGTAACGATCACAGCAAATCAGACATTGTATGCGCATTGGACAGCAAATAACATTACTGTGACCTATGATAAGAATGGTGGTTCCGGATCGAATCTTACCCGTTCGATCGCGTATGGAAGTAACTATGGAAAGGTAGATGACCCTACAAGAACCGGTTACACATTTAAAGGCTGGTATACCGCGAAGACTGGCGGAAGCCAGATCACGGAAACAACAAAAATGACCAGTACAACAAACCACACGTTGTATGCACGATGGACGGCGAAGACATTTACGATCTCTTTCAGTAGTCAAGGCGGCGGTGCAGTATCTGCTAAAACAGTAACCTATGACAGCACCTACGGAGCATTGGTTACTCCGAATAATGCAGGTTATGATTTTGCCGGTTGGTACACAGCAGCGAGTGGCGGTACTCAGGTCAAAGCCGATACCAAGGTAGCGATCACAGCGAACCAGACATTGTATGCGCACTGGACGCCGAAGAAACTTACGATATCCTTTGACAGCCAGGGCGGCTCTTCCGTATCTGCGAAGTCTGTGACCTTTGGTGACACCTACGGAACGTTACCGACGCCCACAAGAGCAAATTATACTTTTAATGGCTGGTATACTGCTGCGTGGGGAGGAACCAAGATTGCGGATACAACCAAGGTGACCGTCACAACTAATCAGACGCTGTATGCACTCTGGACGGGAAAAAAGGTTACGGTTACCTATGATTTGAATGGTGGAGATGGAGATAATCTCATCCGTTCAATTGAATATGGAAAACCCTATGGAAAAGTCGGGGATCCGACTCGGACCGGTTATGAATTCCATGGATGGTACACATCGAAAACGTATGAAACTCAGGTGGTTGAAACTACGATTATGTCTACGGCTAAAAACCACACTTTGTATGCGAAATGGACCCCAAAGACATATACAGTAACTTTTAAGAACGGCGATACCATCGTTTCGACAAAAAAAGTTGCATATGATAGTACGTATGGTACCATGCCTTTAGTGACGAAGACTGGACATGATCTGGTTGGATGGTATACGGCGGCGAGCGGTGGCAGTAAAGTTACTACTTCCACAAAAGTAAAGCTTACGGCAGATCAGACTTTGTATGCTCGATGGACCCCAAAGACGATTACGATATCTTTCGATAGCCAAGGTGGAAGTGTAGTTGATAATATTACGGTAATCTATGGCAATACATATGGGGAATTACCTGTTCCTGAATTCGATGGATATATCTTCGATGGTTGGTTTACGGAAAAAAATGGGGGAGATCGGGTTACTGAATATACAAAAGTGAAGTGCAGTGACTGGCAGACGTTATATGCGAAATGGACTGCTAAATCCAAGATTACTTTCAAACTTCACACGGATCCAATATTGGAAAAATATGCCCCTTATACGCGAATAATAGGAGATACATTCGGAACGCTCCCCCCTAAGCCTTCAATATCTCCTGAAGGATATATATTTGATGGATGGTATACAGAAAAGGAAGGCGGGAAGAAACTTACTCCGGATACTATTGTTACTTCTTCCATGAAAGATATGTATGTACATTGGAAACCCAGAGACTGGACACCGGATAATTGGTCTCCAGCGCCGATAAAGGTGTTGATCATCAAATTTGATCCACTCATGGTTTCTGAAAGTGGAGAACCTCTTATTACGAAAAAGGGAAAAGCAATTAGACTACACGATTTGATGGAAACCATGGATCTAGAGAGAAAGACATATCTAGGCAAGTGGCATGATCCAGATCAACTTGCCGAGGACTTTGCGAAAGCAATGAAAGAAGTAAGCTCGGGATACGTTGAATATGATATTGTTGATAGTGTTACCCTTGAAGAGTTGCCGATGAGTACCCAAAACAGGCCCGGAAAGACGGAAAAAGAAACAAAGAATAATCCTCCGATGCAGTATTCTATTTCAGAGTATTTTGAGGCCTTTAAACAGGCATGCGGAAATGATGGTAATTATCCCGCTTACGGGGGATGGATTGATACAGGTTTTTCGTTTGACTATGATAAGTATTTCACGCAATTGAACGTATACGACAGGGTAAATCGTGGAGAAATTGATGAAGTGTGGATCTTTGCTGGGCCTTGTGCTGGTACAACACTTTGTGAGTCTATGATGACTGGTAAGGATGCGTTTTATTTGAACGGTTCTCCGTTAGTGAAGGCAGGACAAAGAAATTTCGTTACCTACGGTTTCAGCTACGAAAGAGACATTGACTGTATGCTGGAAGACGCAGGCCATCGAATGGAATGGACCATGAGCAGGGTTTATTCTGGCGTATCTAGATCGGATTGGGTAAATCCGGGCTTCGATATCAAAAAAGATAATTATATAAAGAGCTATGACCGGAAATACGGGAAGACAACGTACAAGGATTATTCCGAACTAAATGCTTGGGAGAAGTTCTGGGCGCATGATCTTGTAACGGATGGCAAAATCACTGCAGGTGTAGGTAGTGTTCATTGCGGCCCGAATGCGCGTGGTCAATATGACTGGAATAATAATGGAGGATATTTCGAAAAAAAGGAGCGTGATACGCCTATCAAAGTTGAGTCGTATTGCGATGATTGGTTCGATTATCCCTATCTTGCTGAGAATGCAAGGGAAATAGGCAGTGATGAATGGGAAGGAAATATAATAGGCCACCACAAGTGGTGGTTAAAACATATCCCTCGTGCGGGGGGAACTACGTATGGCAAGTACAATAACTGGTGGAAGTACTTTTTGTTTGAAGACCTAAAGTAGTACAATAACTCCATAAATCATGTCTCACAAAAGCCCGTCGGAGCATCTCTGGCGGGCTTTTGGCGTCTCTGCACTTTTTCTGTCTAGTAGCCGAGGGGAATTACGAAAAAACACTAACTTAGCTCCAGCGGAAGTTAGTCTCAGATCGAATAAAAAGGTTTGGTTGAAGTGTAAAAATGATCACAAATGGTAGGAAATTATACATAATCGGACACGTGGGGATGGTTGTCCTTTATGCTACAAGAACAAAAAAGGAAATAAAACGAATCCCTCTGGCTATATGCCAGAGGGATTCGGCGCCTTTCTGCGCTTATGACTCGGGCGGGAGTCTTTCAGAAGTTAGATATGGCATACAAAAACCATATCACGTCGAGCAGCAGATGCGGCGTTAGTAAAAGATGCACTAATCTACGGTATATCCGATATTATCGCTCGGGATCGAGAGCAGGCGCAGCATCTCGTCAAGTACGTCCGCAGAATCAGCATTTCCTTCTGGATGGGGATCAGGTTCTTCGCCCTCTGCCCCGTTCAGGTAAGCGAGAGCGTATTCCATCCAGGCCTTCGTGTACTCGCCCTCCGCCTTCCACAGGATATCCGCTTCAGTCGGTCGGAAAACTCCGAGGTAATGTCCGCTGACGTAGGGTTCGGGTTCGTTTGATCTCTTGATTTTGTCACGAACCGAAAACCGGAACTCGAGCCGGCCGTCGATCAGTTCATCAACGCCATAGTAGTTGTATTCGAGGAACCCCAAGAAAGCATTCATCTGCTCCAGTACAGCGGGAAGATCCTCAACCTCAAGCGTTTCCCCTTCCTTCTTGAACCGTATATCGTTCAGGTACAGGTTGTTCGCGACGGCTGCTGGCCAGTCGTGTCCGGCGTGGGTGCAGATTACATCGATCGTTAACTTAGTTGCCAAGCTTGTAACTATCATATAGTTACCTCCTTTTCTTTGCGATTTTTCTCATGATATGTCTGAATGTTCGGTATGTCCTCCCGAAGAGGACGAAACTACATTGTCTAACCGCCTCGAAAGAGCCCGTGAAACATATGCTCACTCCTTCCCTCAGTGATTTAAAGCATTCGTGTTGCAAACCTGAAACGTCAGATTGCGACTTCGCATATACCTTATGTACGTATTATGGGGGGGTAACCTCGGAATAGTCACGGATGTGCATTTTGCGTTCTGGAAATGGCTTTTTCCTTCATTTTTCCGTTTAAAAACAATTCTAGAATCGACGTGCT
>JAFYZH010000088.1 GCA_017548765.1 Lachnospiraceae bacterium
AGATGGTATGCGGCTTACTGAAGGATTGCGGCACCTACTACCAGGCGACGTTGGACGGAGAGCAGGCAAGGGTGCGTCCGTTCGGAACGGCCGAGCTCATCGATGGCAAGCTTTGCATCCTGACCGGAAAGAGTAAGGATGTTTCGAAACAGATCCAGAAGAACCCGAACGTTGAGATCTGCGCATACGGAGAGGGCCGCTGGCTGCGTATCGCAGGTAAGCTGATCCGCGATGACAGCAGAGATGTAAAGGTGAAGATGCTTGAGGCATACCCGCACCTTCGCGCGAACTACAACGAAGACGACGACAACATGGAAGTGCTGTACTTTGAAGATGCGACCGCAAGTTTCGCATCCTTCGGCGGACCGGCACGGACATTCAAACTGGATGGTTCACAGCCTCAGTTTTAATGCCGAATAAGCATATAGACGATCCCGGCGGCAGATGGAAACATTTGCCGCCGATTTTAATTTCAAACTTTTGAAAATGATTTTCATTTTCTGTTGACATTTGAAACGGGTGTGTGTATAATCACATTTGGAAATGATTTCCAAATTCTGAGGAGTATGCATTCCCGCTATTTTTTTGAGGTAAGATCATGACGACGAAGGTTAAGTATAAGACCAAGCAACGGGAGAAAATACAGGATTTTCTGAGGGCGAACCCCCGAAAGCATTTTACCGCCTATGATGTGTGCGATTACTTTAAGGAGAAGGGTGAAGCGATCGGAACGACGACGGTCTACCGTCAGCTGGACGCCCTGGTTAAAGAAGGCACGATCAAGAAGTATGTATTTGAGGAGAGTTCCAGTGCCTGCTTCGAGTATGTGGAGGAGCACGATGCGGAGCATCACTGCACATGCTATCATCTGAAGTGCACGGAGTGCGGGAAACTGATCCACCTGAAATGTGAGGAGATCGAGATGTTCGAGCATCACATTTTGGAGCATCATGGATTTGCCATCGATTCAACGCGGACCGTGTTCTACGGATTGTGTGAGGACTGCGCGAAGAAGAACTAGACAGAAAGAGTTATATGTTTAAACATTCGAACCAAACGAAACTGAATATACGTGTGCTGTGGATCGTTTTGGCTGTGGCCTTGCTGTTTTCCGGGTTCTTCCTGGTAACGGAGCGTGTGCATGCCTGCGAAGGCGAGGATTGCCCGATCTGTGCCATGTTGGAGACGACACAGAAGAATATCCTGGGTGCATTGCCCGAGCTGACCCGTGCGGTCACCATCGTATTCATGGCGCTTTTGGTTGCTTTATGCGCTCCGGTCCGTGAACGGATGGACACAGCGGATACACCTGTCGCACGTAAGGTTCGCCTGGATACTTGAAGCTCCGTTTCGAAACAGATCAAACGGACTATCAGAAAATCACAGGAGAAAACAAAATGAAGAAAATAATTACATTTGCGCTTGCGGCCCTGCTGGTACTGGGCAGCATCTGCGCATGTTCCGATAATAAGGATACCGACCCGACACAGGCCGGTGCAGGTAAGAAACTCAACGTCGTAACGACCGTCTTCCCGGAATATGACTGGGTAAAAGAAGTCATCAAGGGCAATGAAGCAAATATCGATATGACCTTTTTGATGTCAAAGGGTACCGACTTGCACAGCTATCAGCCGAGCGTGGAAGATATCACGAAGATCTCGAACTGCGATCTGTTCATCTATGTCGGCGGTGAGTCGGACGAATGGGTACATGATGTGCTGGAACAGGCGAAGAATAAAAACATGAAGGCGATCAACCTCGTGGAAACTCTCGGCGATAAGGCGAAAGCAGAGGAAATCGTGGAGGGCATGGAACACGATCACGACCACGACCACGATCATGACCACGAAGACGGCGATGAGCATGAGCACGAACATGCGCATGAAGACGGGGAGGAACACGAGCACGAGCATGAACATGAGGAAGAGGAGATCGACGAGCACGTTTGGTTATCGCTTCGGAATGCGCAGGTATTCGTAAAAGCGATCGCCGACGCGATGGAAGCTCTGGATCCGGACCACGCGAGCACCTATCGATCCAATACATCCGCTTACGTTGACAAGCTTGCAGCGTTGGATGTAGAATACAAGTCAGCGGTTTCGGAAGGAACGAAGAAGACCGTATTATTCGGCGACCGTTTCCCGTTCCGCTATTTGGTCGATGACTATGAACTTACGTACTATGCGGCATTTGTCGGATGCAGCGCGGAGACGGAAGCGAGCTTCGAGACGATCGCATTTCTTGCAGGAAAGGTCGATGAACTCGGGCTTCATACAGTATTTACCATCGAGGGTAAGGATCACAAGATCGCCGAGACCGTTGTGAAGACAGCGAAAAACAGCAAAGATATCAAGATCGTTACCCTGGATTCCATGCAGGGAACGACCGCAAAGGATGCGGAAAAAGGCACGACCTATTATTCGATCATGGAGTCGAACCTGGCAGTGCTTCGTGACGCATTGAAGTAAGAGCACCGATGAAGGGAGCATTTGCATGACCACAAAAGAAGTGCCCATCGTCGTGATCACCGGATATCTTGGTTCCGGTAAGACGACTTTGATGCAGAACATCCTGAAACAGGAAAAACGTAGGATCGCCCTGATCGTGAACGATATGGGAAGCGTCAATATCGACGCATCCATCCTGAACCGGACGGGGAATCAGGTCGCCCAGGTGGAGATGGTCGAGATGCAGAACGGCTGCATCTGCTGCACGCTCCGGGATGCATTTATTCAGGAGATCGAACGTCTGGCCGCGGATACGTCCATCGAGGCGATCTTCGTGGAGGCATCCGGGATCAGCGAACCGTCTTCCATAGCGGGAGCATTTTTGAATTATGAGGAGATGACGGAGGATACGAGAGTATACCTTAAGACCGTTGTTTCCGTGGTCGATGTAGACCGCATTTACCGCGAATTCCTCCATGAACTGGCCTCCGATGAGGAGACGGAAGATGGGGATGTGATCAACCTCATCATCGATCAGATCGAGTTTTGCAACCTGATGATCCTGAATAAGACGGATCTGCTGACGGATGCGCAGCTCGAGGAAGTGAAGACAGGACTGCGGGCTCTGCAGCAAAAAGCAGAGATGATCTGCTGTGTGAACGGTGACGTGGATCTGGATCGTCTGCTGGATCGCGAGGATTTTGATTACGAGGAGGTCGAGGCCTTCAGTACGGTACAGCGGGCGCTCAATGAGTGCGAGCATGACGACGAAAAAGCCTGTGTCGATGAATACGGGATCTCGTCGTTCGTATTTGAGGAGAAGCGGCCGTTCAACCGCGAAGCATTTAATAAACTGGTGGAAGAATATCCGGAGGAACTGATCCGTTCCAAAGGTTATAT
>JAFYZH010000013.1 GCA_017548765.1 Lachnospiraceae bacterium
CCTATTCTTTATAAATGATGCGCTGGCACTGATCATGTTCCACACACCAGTTACCAAACTCGATGAATACATCCTCACCGAAAGCCTCTTTCATTCCATCGGTAAATGCCTGTGCATTCTCTTCCGTCCAAATTCCGTAGAAATACATCAAATGCTTTGCATAAATGATGTCGTTATAACGCCGATAAAAATCGTCCCCAAAACGCTCTGACAAAAATGTGCACAGAACGCGGCCGACATAATAGCCATCTTCCCGTTCGATAACACTTGCATTATGATAGTCATCCATGAAGATCCTCTCTGCAGTATCGGCATTCACTGCTTCCGGAAGATACCAGTTATGGAGAACCATATGATCTTTTGCTATAGCGATCGAAGGATGATCGGCAGATAGAGAATTGAGGACGCGGACTTTAACATAATCCGCAAGACCTTCTGTCATCATTTTCGACGTATAACAGCTTCTCTGCGAAAATGTATGCGTCAACTCATGTGCGATCATTGCATAATCGATATGTGCCTGTTTTTCGGTCTCCGGTAGCGTCGTCGGAGACTCCGGATCCTCTGTTTCGACAAAGTACAGATCTATCTTAGCCAACATCGCCCCTGTCCGTTGAGCATAGGATATTTCACTATTTACATTCAAAAAGATCTGGATCTTCTTTCCTGCTTTCCAACCTTCCCACGGATACTCAGGGCTGCTGTAAACTCCATAGAGTTTATTTACCGATGCTTGTTCATAGGTGTCCGGCTGGTAGGATAATCCCAGGAGTTCCTCGATCGCATCCACGATCGCCTCCACATTCTCGACAAAATCGCCGGGAATTTCGATACCTTTATCCAAAAGATAAACACATTTCTCGGTCTCTATGAAACAATAATCGCTTGAGACAAAGTGATGCTCCTTTACGCCATCGAGGGTGACCTTATTTGCACCGTATGGTAACTGCTTCCAGATCGCATAGAAATTCGCGCCGCGATCATACGAATATTCGGCACCCGCATCAAACAGTTCATCCGGATGCGTCGTAGTCGCCCAGCCACGGAACTCATAGCCCACGCGGATCGGCATTACATCAGAGAGCACGAGCGTCTCCCCTTTGATCTTCTTCTGGTCGTCTGGCGCACCGAAGCCGTCGTTGGCATTGTAATGGATCGTATATTCATTTACGTCCCAGATCGCATAAAACTTCGCCCCACGGTTCGCGGTATACTCGGCTCCTGCCGGGTAGATGTCCTGCGGATGCGTCGTGGTCGCCCAGCCGCGGAACTTATAACCGGCCCGCGTCGGGATCTCGGACGGCAGGATCAACGTCACATCATGGATCTTCTTCTGCCCCTCCGGCTCGCCCTCCCCGCCATTTGCGTTATACGTGATCGTATACATTTTGGGGCCCTCGGCCGCTTGCGCCGAGAACGCACGAAGTGCTGCCCACGTTCCCAACACGGCAAATGTCATCACGAAAACAACCAGAATCTTTTTTACCCTTTTCATTTCATCTCTCCTCTTGATTTGTTCTCCGATTCCCTCTCTTCCAGATCTTCTTAAGTCTGACCTGGCAGATAACGGCCTCCGTCATTATATCATAAAACAGCGTTATTTAGCGTCTGAATGCAGTTTTTTGGATTTCGTTGCCGGGAAATTCGCTCATTCTCTAATGCGTCTATATCTCGCGCGGCCGATCTTTACCATGCAAGTAAAGCGTTTGGTCTCCTTATCGTAGGAAAGCTTCAGGCGGCCGCCGTATCCCTGCATGATACCATTTGCGATGGAAAGGCCCAAGCCGGTTCCCTGGCCGGCAGTGCGACTCTCATCGCCCATCTCCAGCGGAACTAAAAGTTGCTGAAGATCCTTTCCGTATGTAAGAGTTGCGATGTTGCTGACCATAAATGCATACTCCGTTCCCGTTATCTCGATCGACTCGTTTTCCGGAGAGTATTTTACTGCGTTCCCAATGAGGTTTTCAACTACCAGACTCAGGGTTTCTCTATCCCCCATCATGGACGTTTCCCCACTGAAAAATACGGCGATATTTTTTTCCTGCAAACGGTTGCGGTTGCGTTCTACCGCATCTGTTACCAGCTGGGACAGATAGATTGGAGTTGTTTCTGCGAAACTGCCCTGCTCCAAAGCCTCCCTCTTTCTGGAATGATAGAGGTTTTTATCCATCAATGTGTTCAGATACTGTATATTATTCAGGACCTGGTCTGCATAGTAGTCCTTCTTCTCGGAGCGGACATTTTCCTTCAGGTTCTCGCAGTAACCCTGCATGACCATGAGCGGAGTCTTCAGATCGTGCGCCATGGAATTGACCAATGATTTGTAGAAATTATTCTTAGCCTGTGCAGAATAGAAGCGTTTGTAGTTGATCCTCGCTAACCATGCGAAGAACAGGAAGCTGACCAGATAGAGCCAAATCATGCTCAGGAAGAATGCTTTTGCTTCCCCTGCGAGAGCCCCCGGGACCACGCAGCTGACGATGATCTGCATCCGTTCACCGGTATATGTATTTCGAACGATATTATAATAATTTACATACAGATCGCCATGGAAAAACGAGAATGGCTTGCTGATTCCGTGTTTGGGATGTTCGCCATCATAGGTTCCTTTGTTTATATTCATCAAATATGAAAAAGAATTATTGGAAAAATCAAGGGCGCAATTCGGCTCTAATTCTTTCGTATACCAAACGGCAAAATAGTCCGTCGGTTTCCTTCCGGTCCCCCATTTGGGCTCTATAAGATCGGCAGAAAGTCGCGAGCTGTCGTCAACATCCAGATACAGCGCCCGTGCCATTCGGTCCCAATAGAGTTCAGGAAGACACTCATAATAGTTTTCCGCTCCCTCTCGAAAGAATTCAACTTCCGTAAGCAGCCGGCACAAATAATTGGATCGCGGTGACAGGTTCGTTGAAGATACTTCCTTTTTTAATTCATAGGTCTTTTGAAACTCATCACCATCCGGGGCATCCCCTTCATAGCAATCAATCGTTTTTTCGGTGAATTTGTTATCTCCCGGCTCTTTATACCAGATCTTAACGGTCTTGGGAATAAACTCGTGTTTATCGTTTACATAGAACTCTACCGTTTGAACCGGATACCCTTTCCGCATACCTTCAGCAGTCGTACTGAAGCTATACCATGAGTATGAAGTCTGATCCTGTTCGACCTCTTCACGCACTTCTTCCAGTCTGCTTTTTGTACTGTCGGAGACCACTTTTCCTTGCGCTCTCAGTCGATCGATCTCTTCAAAGACCTTATCATAGTATTGTATCGGACAGGTCGCGTAATGGGTATCCCAATGTATTCTTCCCAACTCATCGGTCGATTTTGTTATGTACTCCAACACAGCTACATCGCTGTTTCTGAGGTCAACGATCCCTAATGCGAGATCCTCCTCCGGAGAATTTGTTTTTTCATTCAGCCAATACTCCGGAAACTGTTCTCTTCCTATATGCGCATGATACTTTTGCGACACTTCGTTAATATCCATCAATTGTGCCTGAAACAAGCCATAAGGCGCGGATGTATGATCGCTGTATCCCAGTATTTCCTGGAGTCTCGTCAGATAGCAGGTAAAAAAAGTCCGGTTATCCCGAAAGTAAAAATCCGGTTTATCCGTCTCTTTTTCCATCTCCTGCGTGGCTTCCAAAAACGCTTTCGACCATTTGCTTTCCATATTTCGTGCCGCCAGATTCATATGATATCTGCCCAGCAAAACCGTAAGCACCAGGCACAGTACGAGCCAAATCATCACATAACCGGTGATCATGAAGCGAACCGGCCTTTTTTCTCTTTTGGCTTTAACCCACTTAAATATTTTTTTGACCTTTTTTATCATGATCTCCCCGTTTCTCGAGTTACCGACCGGCATACCCGGTAAGTCTTTCTCATAAAAATCCATTCAACGATAATAAGAAGCGTTTCTATGAGTGTACATATTATCAGTAGACCACTTTGCAAATGAACGTTTAATCCATATGCGAACGAAACATTATTCAGATCCACTTTTCTGAAGATCTCCAGTGCAGTTTTTATGATAAACATAACCAGATAAAAGGAAATCAGTTTATCCCATCTCTTCGACAGTTCGGGGGAAATGGTATGTGTATAATACGATAATGCCCTATATAAATACACATGATATACAGAAAGCCCTATCGCGGCAAGCGCAGTGAAAATAACGATCTGCCTATCGGAAGTATCAAATACGTTCTTTAAGCCGGCTGTAACGATCCATGCCGCCACGCCAAACAGCACCATGTCAAAATCAGGCTCTAAATATCTCATCTCATGGTAACTGACAGCCAAAACGATCAACCAAACCGCAGCGGCGGGCAGAAGAAGGAAAACACCATATGTAACTATCTTTTCACTGAATTCTTCGATTGTATATAAGTAGTCGTTCTCGTTGCTCCCGGATAAAATCCAAGCAAACATCATCCATACCACTATGGCGAACGCTGCCACCGCCACTACCAGCTGAAACCACTCACAACCATAGATCCGTCGAAGAGGTTTTTCGGAAGCCCGATACCATCCGGACCAGTTATGACGAAACCCCCATATCGGTGTTCCGTCCGGGTGCCAACCGATTTTTATCATGTTTTCTTTCTGCTTTCCCGGATCTTTCGGTACCAGAGTCGCTGCACAGTACGGACATGTCGTTTTTTCCTCAGGCACATATGCATAACAAACTAAACATCTCATGATCTTCCCTCATAAACTCTATTTCTCGGTTATCTTATACCCTCTGGCGAACACGGTCTTTATCTGGCTGCCCGCCTTTCCCAGACTTTTTCTGAGTTTTTTGACGTGGTTGTCCACGACGCGGTCGTTGCCGTAGTAGTCGCGGCCCCAGACCAGATCCAGGAGTTGGTCGCGGGAAAATGTCCACCCCGGACGCTCCATCAACAGGATCAGAATGGCCAGTTCCTTCGGCGGCAGGTCGACGACCTGTCCGGAAACGGTGACACTGAGCGCACGTTTGTGGAAGCGGATCTCGCCGCAGACCAGTTCATCGTCCAAAACGGTACCTTTCGCCCGTTTGATCAGGGCGTTCACCTTCGCCAAAAGCTCCGCGATGGAAAATGGTTTGCACACATAGTCGTCACAGCCGAGCTCATAGCCCCGAAGGCGGTCCTCCTCGCTCGTGCGTGCTGTCATGAAGATGACCGGGACGTCCGAGGTCCGGCGAATCTTCATCATCATTTCAAAGCCGCTCATCTGCGGAAGCATCACGTCGAGCAGGATCAGATCGTACGTGTTTTCTTCGATCTTCGTCAGCCCCTGCGGACCGTCTCCCGCCGTATCCACCTCATATTCCGGCGCCTTTTCCGAGAAAAAATCCAGGATCGCTTCCCGGATCCTCGCGTCATCTTCAACCAGTAAAATCCGATACATCATCTTACTCCTTTGGAAACGTTTCACAAAAAATCAAAAGGATACATCCTCCCGACGATATTATCATATCAGAAGGTTGTATCCTTTTTAAGTCTTTTTTGAATCGTTTTTGTATTTTATCTCTCATCCAGTACCTGGAAGATGTAGAACTTCAGGTAGTAGGAGTTATCCATGCCCCATATGACGGGGTGATCGGGCGACTGGGCGCGGACCTCGATCTGGCGCAGGCGCTTATGCGCGGTGCGCGCCGCCTGTGCGATCGCCGCTTCCAGCAGCTCGGGCGTCATGAAATGTGAGCAGGAACAGGTGGCGAAATAGCCGCCGTCCTTTACAAGCTTCAGGCCCAGCAGGTTGATCTCACGGTAGCCGCGGGTCGCGTTCTTCACGGAAGCGCGGGACTTCGTGAATGCCGGCGGGTCCAGGATGACCACGTCGAAGAGCTCGCCGTCCGCCACTTTTTTCTCCAGAGCGGCAAATGCGTCCCCACACTCGAAGTGCATGCGATCCTCCACCTGGTTGAGTTTCGCGTTCTCCCGTGCCATTTCGATAGCGCGATCAGATGCGTCGATGGCGGTCACGTCCTTCGCTCCGGCCATAGCGGCATTCAGGGCGAAAGAGCCCGTATGCGTAAATACATCCAGCACGCGCTCAGCGTCGCGGCACATGGGACGGATAGCGCGGCGGTTGAACTTCTGGTCCAGGAAGAAACCGGTCTTCTGGCCTTCCGCCACATCCACGCGGTACTTCACTCCATTTTCCTCGATGGTCACGACCGTATCGAAGGGCTCGCCGATAAAGCCGGTGGTGAGTTCCATGCCCTCCTGCAGGCGCACCTTCGC
>JAFYZH010000014.1 GCA_017548765.1 Lachnospiraceae bacterium
CCAGCAGGCACAGGCTTCTACAGAAGCGCAGCTGGCTTCAACAGCCGCAGTTGTCGAGCAGCAGACTCCCGCCGCCACGGCAGAGGCTCCGACCTCCGGCGACGCCAATGTCGAAGCAAGCGCAGCGCCTGTCGAGACGCAAGCCCCCGCGCAGGAAGTTCCGACTGCGGCTCCGGAGCCAGCCCAGCCCGCGCAACCCGCACAGCCTGCGCAACCAGCTCAGCCTGCTGCCACCGCCGATACCAACTACGAGGATAACCTCTACCGGTTTTCGCCGGATTATGCGCAGGGAGTCATTGAATGCGTACTGGAAGTACCGGTCGCAAAGATCCGCCGCGGCGTCTACACCGGCGCGATCGAACATGACCTCGACCTCTGGATGGTCGTGGCCGCCCGCGATGAATACGTTCTGGGTCAGACCCACTACTGCATCTACGGCCACAACTCCACGAAGCAGGACCTGTCGTTCAACAACCTGCAACCCAACTGCAAACTCGGTGACACCTTCACTCTCACGAACGAAGACGGCGCCTATGAGTACACGATCACAAACCTCTTCTCGGAGAACCGCACCCGCGTCACCAAAAACTACGTGGATAACTTTAACATCGATAAAAACCTCTGCTACATCATCACCTGCGGCCGTAACGAACACCGCTACCGTGACTTCGTCGTAGAAGGTACATTGACCAAATTCACTCCCCTGGAGGAGCTGGTAAAATAATCCCGATAATACAAACGGAGTGTGTCACAGGACCTGCGACGCACTCCGTTTTTTATTTCAATTCATTTATAAGCAGTAGGAGGACAACGATGACATAGAGCGTGATCCCTAAAACCGCCAGTTTTCTCTTTGTCGTATCTTTCTTCAACCAGGTCTTGATCGCTGCGACACGTAAGAAAAAGCGAACACGGTGCCCTCTTCCGTCCGATTTGGGCTGCTCCTCGTTTTTCTTTTCTTTGGGTTTCGCACTCATCCGGTCCAGACGCCGACTCAGTTTCTCCTGCGTTTTCGCGATATTCATACCGGTGGTTCCATCGTCCCATCCACGAAGCATATTTCTGAGCGTGATCGGCAGAAGGATGATGAGGCCTAGGATCTGGATGAGCATCAAGAACGAGAGGCCGACGATACACAGGACATTCCAGACTTTACTTCCTCCTGTGTACGGTTCATTATCCGCGTTACTGTTCTTCATAACTGTTGTCATACTCCATAAACAACGGTGGGAAATGCGATCCGCATTTCCCGCCGTGTTTTCTATCTCAATCGTAAATCAGAACATCCGATCAATATGCTGAGATATTCAGTTCACTTTTCACGTTTTCCTTAAACGTTTCGATCGCCTGCTCGCGTGTGTAATTGCCCACAACGTAGTTGGAGACAGCGTTACGCCAGAGGGTGTCGATCCGATCGTCGTATTCCGTCAAATTGCTGCCGGTGACATCTTCGCCTGCTTTGACAAAGACGGGGAATGCATCCTGTCCGCCAAGCATCTCCATTTCACCATTGGATCTGCCCATTACAACGGAAGAAGCTACGCAATCCTTCGTGGTATCATCGGAAAAGTACTTTCCGTTAGCCCACAGATACTGAAGACCATCATCGGAAGTATCCAGAGTAATGAACTCGATCAGTTCGCGAACACCTTCCTTCAGATCCTCATCCTTCGTAACCGCAGTATTCGCCATGACCCAAGTGCCACCCCAGAAGAAGTTCACCGGTGCCTGGCAAATGCCCCACTCACCATAGGTGCCGTCCTGAAGAACCTCGCCGGTCTTCTCGTCAACGATACGACCGCATTCCGGATACATAACGGAGTTGATCAGCCATGCAGGACCAAAGAAACCGAATACCTTCTTGGATCCTCCCTGCTTCATGTCCTTTTTCCACTCCGCAGACCAATCCTGCGTTCCATTGGAGTAACCATTATCATACAGTCTCTTTGCGTAATCCAGGAAAGCTTCTCTCTTCGGATCGATATACAGTTTTCCGTTGACCAGCCAGCCTTTATCCGAGCTGCCCTCGATCACGTGCCAAAGGTCACCTTCGCCCGATACGATCGAATAGCCCTTTTCCTTGCATTTCTCTGCAGCCAGGAAGAACTTATCCCAACCGGATCCGATCTCCGAAGCGATCTCATCCGGATCGTCGGTACCGAATACCTCTTTTGCGATAGGACGATAATAAATGAATGCGCCTCCGGTCGACTGATATCCCAGACCGACAACATCATCGTCTCTCTTCGCAACATCTACGCTGTATTCTGCGATCTGAGCCTTGTCGATCTCTTTTTCAACATCGATGCCCAACTCCTCATAAGTTGCAGCATAGGAAGCCATTTCGCCCGAAGTATATCTCATAACAAAAGATGAATCCGCCGTGTAGATGACCGGAGTCTCACCCGACTTCAAAATCTCATCCAGTGCATTTTTATAGGAGACCGCATCGGAAGCGATCGTTGTGCACGACAATTCATATTTCTCGGCAAAATCCGGATTCAGTTCACTATATCTTTTTACGATCTTCTCAAACTCTTCCGAGAAAGTCAAAACCGTGATCTTGGTTTTCTTCTTGCTCGTTTCGGTACCATCCGGAGTAGTCGAATCATAATAGTCCGCACTCATCTTGTATACAGAGAGCAGGCGGTCCATCGTTCTGGCAACTTCGATACCCTCGTCAGACTTGTAGGAAGTCTTTCCGTCTTTATCTACCTCAAAATCAGAGCATGTGTAACCGATAAAGTGATCAACATTCGAATTCTTTTCGAATTCACCCTTTACACGGTATACATACATAACCTTGTTAAAGCAAGGACGATTGTAGTTTCCGAGCTGTGTGCGCTCATCTTTCTTCAGTGTGAAGATCAGGACTTTTTCCAATTCCAGATCTTCATATTCCTTCAGGGTTCCCATCCACTGACCCTGGTAAACACCTTCCAGTGCCTTTACCATCGGGGCCAATTTCTCCTTAGGATCCTCCACGATGCTCATGATCTCATCGGGATCTGTGATGTAAGCGCCCTCGCCGTGAGCCTTGATCGTCTTCTCGGTCTCTTTTACGCTGTAGCCCTTCTTCTGCAGATACTCGCTGACTTCAACGGTGAATGTAACTTCCTCGTCCTCGTCAAATGTCATCTTGTTGTAGCGGTTCTCGCCGTTTACATAATATGTGAAGTAGCTCTTGGTGCCTTCCGGAAGCTTATCCTTATCGATCTCAACCTGGATCATAGGAGCCTTACCTGTGAAGGTGATGATCTCATCGCTGAACGGATCGATCGCTTCTACTTCATCCAGACCGGTTACGGTAACTTCCTTCTCTGTGGTGCTGAACTTGATACCGTAGTAGGAAAGGTCGGCATCCGGGATCGTAAGCTTGATCTTATCGCCGTTCTTCAGGTTCTCCTTCGGAGAGATCTCAGGGAAAGCAAGCCAGAACGAGCTGGGCATATCTGTGCCAGTCTTACTCTCAAGACGCGCTGTACCCTGGCCGTCATAACCCTTGATGATCAGTTCATAGTAATCAAACGGGTCAATGCTCTTGATATCTTCCAGACCGCTTACGGTAAATGCCTTCTCACGGGTAGTGGGAACTACCTTATCGCTCTCCAGACGGCTCTCGAACGTTACCACATACTTAACGATAACAGTGTCGCCGTTAGACAGTTTTCCGGCTTTATCATAATCGGGTTCCAGCGAACCGTATTTATTGGTCAGTTCCGAAACACCACTGTCGTCTCTTCTGAAATCACCGGTTCCGTTATAACCTGAGAAGATAAGCTTAAATCCTTCGAACGGATCAAATGCCGTACCCTCTTCCAGTCCTTCTACCTTAACGGTAAAGGAATCGTTTTTCAGAGTCAGACCGTGTTCAGTAAGTGTCTGGGAAGCGGAACCGTCGACCGTGATCGTAACGGTGTCGCCATTCTTCAGGCCCTTCTCGGGCTCGGTCGTGATCTTCAACTGCTTGTAGATCTTCTCAAGTTCCTTCTCTGCATCCGCGCGGATCAGATCCGGGAACATTTTGTCCATGTAATCACGGTCCTGGGCAAACTTGGTGTTCAGCTTGAATTCCGCATAGCCTGAACCTTCGAAGCCTTTGATCGTAACATCGATGAATTCCTTACAGTCAATGGACTTCGCATCTTTTGATTTGCCGCATGCGGTCAATGCCATCATGGCAACCATCATGATCAGCGCGAAGGAAAGGACGCGCTTTACCCGTTTCATTTGCATCATCATTGTCCTCCTTTATACACAGTGATCAAAGATCACAGTTGTTGACGGTTCTGGGGAACGGGATGACATCCCGGATGTTACCCATACCGGTCAGATACATTACACAACGCTCGAAGCCGAGGCCGAAACCTGCGTGACGCGCGCTTCCGTACTTACGAAGGTCGAGATAGAACTCGTAGTCCTCTCTCTTGAGATGGCACTCCTCCATGCGCTTCACAAGCAGATCGTAGTCATCTTCACGCTGGCTGCCGCCGATGATCTCGCCGATGCCGGGAACCAGGCAGTCCATAGCTGCAACGGTCTTCTTATCGTCGTTCAGCTTCATGTAGAATGCCTTTATCTCCTTCGGGTAGTCGGTAACGAATACCGGACGCTTGAAGATCTGCTCTGTCAGGTAACGCTCGTGCTCGGTCTGCAGATCGCAGCCCCAGAACACTTTATAATCAAACTGATCGTTGTGCTCCATCAACATGTTTACGGCCTCGGTGTAGGTTACGTGGCCGAAATCGGAGTTCACCACATGGTTGAGGCGCTCTAAGAGGCCCTGATCCACGAACTGGTTGAAGAACGCCATCTCCTCGGGAGCATTTTCCAGAACATAACGGATGATGTACTTCAGCATGCTCTCTGCCAGGATCATGTCGTCTTTCAGATCGGCAAATGCGATCTCCGGCTCGATCATCCAGAACTCCGCCGCGTGACGGGTGGTGTTACTGTTCTCGGCACGGAATGTCGGTCCGAAAGTGTAGATGTTCTTAAAGGCCATGGCGAAAGTCTCGCCGTTCAGCTGGCCACTAACCGTGAGGTTCGTCGGCTTACTAAAGAAGTCCTGGCTGTAGTCGATCTTTCCATCCTCGGTCTTCG
>JAFYZH010000089.1 GCA_017548765.1 Lachnospiraceae bacterium
GCATCGCACACCAAAAGCGCCTCCGTCCCGGAGTACGCGCTTACCGTCTCGTACCCGTTTTTTGCCAGCAAGATCCGCAGCACATCCTGGATCTGCACATCATCTTCAACGATCAAAATCTTCGGTGACATTCCTTTTCCCCTTTTTCCTATCTATTATTTGAGATTATAATCGCCTTCTCCATATGTCCTTCCCAAAAGTCTTTAGATGAAATATAGTAAATCTGATTGTTTTTGCCTCCATAATAGCTTTCTCCAACAGCAGTTTCCAAAAAGATCGCATCGGATCCATCAACCTTTTGAAGGATCATGTCTTCGATCGGATCATAAAGATAATACCAGTATTCACCATTCATGGCCCATGAAGCCAATATATAATGATCACTCTGTACCAGATGTCCCACGGAAAAAGGCAATTCACAAATCATTTGACCGGATTGATCATACAGAACTCCGGGTTCATCTCCCACAGAGCATTTCACTATGTATCCATTCGCGAAATCATATACTCCACCCCCTTGTATAGAAAGCGTTTCTGTCAGATCAATCAGGCGGCCACTCAATATATCGTAATCGTATACCTTTGTATGATTATGTTGATTTAAAGCCTCGTAATAGCCCTCTATATCTTTCTGAATATCAGGAAGACTTCCATAAGGAACGTCCAACCCGCACGTGGAAATATATAAGTGACCATTGTATTCTTTCAAGTTCTGAATTGAAAGATCATATAGATCATCTTCGATAAAAATCTCCTTCGGTTCACTTCCATCCAAAGGCATCATTATGATTACGAGTTTACGCCTGTCCAAAGGTTCACCGAGCCACCAACTACATTCCCCGTTTTCATCTGTTTTTTCAATCATTTCGTTTGAATAGGTGAAACTTCGAAAATAGCAGGAAGATGTATATATCTCCTGAACAAAAGAGCTCGAATCCGGTTGTTTCAGTTCAGATACTATACGCCGGTTTTCTCCTTTGAGATCTGCCCGAAACAGATATGGATAATCAAAAAAGTACATGCAGTCTTTTTGAAGGTATAATGATTTACCGCCGAGGTCAAATGCCATACAAAAGTCGGATATCAATTCACCTGTAACAAAATCGTATTGCGGTGGCTTATGTTCACATCCCGGATCAAAGCAATAGTAATCGCTCTGTCCAGTCGATACATCAAAAAAATGAAGTGAAACACGGCCATGATCTGAATACTCCTGGAACAACGCGTATTTTCCGGAGAATGCATTGTTTGAGCCCTCGTAATATAACACTTTATCGTTTTTTGTATTCGGTTTGTCTACCGCCATCGAAGGTGTGGCAATTTCGGAGGTGGCATCAACCGATCCGACTTCTTTACTTTCATCGACCTGCCCGCTTGATTTACATCCTAATAAATCAAGGCACAGCACCAATATAAGCATAATCCGACATGATTTATCCATCTTCTGACCTTTCATTCTATTCCTTGCAGATCGTGAGTCCGCACTGTCCTGCGGCAAATGAGAGGTCCACATAGTAACCGTCTGCATGGTATGCGTTGTAGGTATAAACGACAACGCCATACGTAGTCTGGTCCTCTTCTTCCGCATCGATCGTAAATCCGCAGGCCTTCAGTTTCGCCGCATAGGCTCGGATCTGGTCGACTGTGACATTTTGGAACGCCGCGGTGAACTCATCCTCGGAGGTGTTTGCGGCCAGGATCGGGAAGTCGGGCTTCGGGATCAGGCGCGTGAACGCATTGTCCGGCCAGTTTCCGCCGTACTGCACGACGTTTCCATCCTCCGTCTTCACGTTCCAGGTTCCATCTGCATTCTGGACGAAGTTTACACCATCGCCGCCCTTTATGGTCATGCGGCCGTCTTCATCAAACGTAACGTCATAGCCCTCAGCCTTTGCTGCAGCGATGATCTCCTGCTTTGCCGATGCATCCAGCTGCCCCCATACCGTGCTGCTCGAGCCATTTCCCGCCACGATGGCTGAGAAATCCGGCAGGTTCGCCGCCGTTTGGGCAGGGGCCGCCTCGGTATCGTTCTCTGCGCTCTTCGTGGTCTCTTCGCTGCGATCCACACGCGTGAGCGGCGGATCGTCGTCCACCGTTGCCGCCGTGGTATTTCCGCCTTTGTCTGCGCCGCCGTTGCAGGCGGTCAATGTCAGCATCGCCGCGAGCAGGCCTGCCGATATAGAATACCTTATCTTCTTCATATATCTATCCCTCATACTTATATCACTTGGTAAAATCGATCACGACCACAGGCGTGCCATCGATCGGCGCGAAGACCGTACCCGGATCCTGCGCGAAATCATTGACATCATCCACCTGCCCCTCTACCTTTCCGTTATGCTCGACGCGGGAAGAAGAGATCAGTGTCATCTTTGACAGATCGAATGAATCGACCTTGATCTCGGTATAACCGATGCCGCCGACAGCGGCCATCGAGTCATCCCTCCAGGCCATGAGGCGGTTGAGCATGAAGGACGTCTCGTCCTTCGCCAGTTCGATCGAACCTCCCACGTTCACCTTTCCGGTGGTCTCGTTCACGGAGAGTTTCATCTTCCCCTCGACCGACCGCCGCAGGACCGACACGGTCTGGGGCTCGTCCTGGATCTTCCGGTAGGCGCCGTACGAATAAAGCAGGTTCTTCACCTGTGCAAATCCGGTCGTGTCCTCCAAATGGGTCTCCAACGGGGAAATGTCTTCCTTATCAAACTCCAGCGAGATCGTACCGACATATTCGCCGGCCATACCCGCGCTGCTGTTTACCAGTTCACCTTTCACCGTCAGCCGCATGGTATTATTCGGTATGCCCCAGATGGTGCATGTATACCTCTGCGTGGTCTGCGGGAATTTGATCTTCCAAACATTCTGGCTGTCGTTTTTCTCAGCCAGAGCGACCGCCTTACGGCTGCAGGTCGCATAGAAATCATTAGCAACTTCGAGGGTTTTCTCCACTCCGGCTAAAAAATCCTCGAACTGTTTTTCGCCCTCTTTCAGGCCTTTTGCGGTGATCGCCGTCGAAACGACCGAGCCGAGGATAGGAACCGCTTTCGCGCCTGCCTTTGTGACCTTTCCGGCCACTTTACCGGCTTTCAGCGTGACCTCCATCGACTTCTCCACCGCCATCTGAGCCGCCGTGATACTGTTCGAAGTCACCGCCGGCAAAACATCGTCCTTCTTAAAATATGCGTAGACATCGCCGGGTGTGATCGGGACTCCCGGGATCGTGATGATCGAGAGTAACGCTTCCAGGCTCTGCTCTCCCCAAACGGCCGTCGCCCGGTTTTGCAGTTGGTGCGCGAGTTGATTGATCGCGACGACATTTTCAACGGTCAGGTTTTTCTCGGCCAATGTCTCCCGGATGATCTCATTCAGTTCTTTCATGCTCAGGCCGAATTCGCCCGTCAGTTCGCCGGAGAATGTCAGGTCGCCGAGTCGCAGTTCTACCGGGTGCTTCGCAGTCCCGCCCGTTTTCTGCGTGATACGGTCATAATCGATGCCGTAGATGATGTCGGAACGGTCCGTTTCGACATCTGCCGAAGCCGTGAAAATGAACAACATGGAAAGCGTAAATACCAAAACGATCGGAAGGATCTTCTTCATCTTCTTCATGGCTCCACCTCCATTTCCTCGCCGGCTCTCAGGAACGAGCTGCGCAGTTTAAGTAAGCGTGCATCTTCGGGAAATATAGCCAGGCCTTCGTCAACGTAGCTTCCGGTCAGCGGCAGATCCTGCGCAAGCAAAGCACAGGCCGCGGCATTATTCCAGACATCGGCCGAAAAAGGATCGGCTTTCAGCGCCAGGCGCGCATACGTGAGCGCCTTCGCATAGTCTTTTGCGTCCACGCTCTCGGCAGAAAGGCCGAGCAGGTAGTCCGTGTGGTACAGGTAACGGTCCCATTCGCGGCCCGTCAGGTTCGGCGTATACGCCGCATATATCTTCTCTTCGAGGTCACGCAGACGGTCCCGCAACGCGTACAGGTCTGCGACCTCCATCTTCTTCAGGTAATAGAAATCCAAGCCTTCGTCGGGAAACACAGGCATGATGGATGCGATCGAATAGGGCTTGAGGCTTTCCTCGTATTTGCCCTGGATCTCGAGCAAAAGCCCTTCAAAATAACTGGTGTAGGGGGAGGCATAGTTGATCTCGGCGATCGTGTCCCAGCCGGAGTACCGGCTGTCGGCCGTGAAGCTCGCGAGCGTGTCGCCCTCGCCCTTCAGCCACAGGATGTACTCGACCGCATAGCGCAGCGCGCTCGTCGAAGCCCCGGCAAATGAATAGTAATACTCGCCGGTGGCCTGCAGGCCCAGCTGCGTGGTCTTATCTCCGCGCTCCTTGATGCTGCTCATGAGGGCAATGAAATCGTCACACGAGGTCGCGCTTACCGAGTCCGCATTGCCCGCGCTGCCGTTTGAAGCGCCGGCCTCCGACCCGCCGGCCGACGTAGCGTCCGACGGATCGGATTCCTTTTCACACGCGCATAAAGAACACGAGAGTATCAGGATCAACAATATGGAAAGCCATCGTTTTTGCATGATGTTCCCCCTTTCCGGCGGATACGCCGCCCCGGGATCAGTAGGTGTAGGAATTATTTTCTACCTTGACATCTGAAAACAGGTCATAGTTGTATGTTACATTGTTGCCCTCACTGTCGAGGATCTGGGCGCAGATCTTATATTCTCCTACTGTACCCAGAGTGTAAGCGAAACCATTATCTCCGTCTTTATCATCACAGTATACTTCGAGCGTGTGCCCGTCCGCTAAGGAGCCATCCGAAATACTCCATTGCATTCGTTTCATGCGCCAAAGCGTGGTATCATCGCCGTAATCGCCGTATACGATGATCGAAAGCGGTCTGGCCTCAATGACATACCGTGCACCGTAATAGAAGATCGTGTACTGATCTGTGACATCACGACCGGCGCTGTCGGTGATCTTGATCCAGTCGCCCGGGATTTCGAATTCATTGTCTCCGACACGTTCGAGAATCTCCTCGTCGGTCACCTCGATCGGCTTCGTGGTAAGCTTATCACCGTAACGAAGCTTGCCCTCGAATAAGTGTCCCTGCAGGGTCAGAGGCTCGCCCTTCTTTCCGTCGTAGACCTTCCTGTAGCGGTCGTATACGACCGTGATCGTCGGGTTCTCCTCTTCGTCTTGGTTCCAGTCAAACTCTAGGTTGTTGCCGTCGGAATCATCCTCTTCGTATTTAGGATCGCCGGTCACCTCGACAGGGATCCAGCCTGAACCGTCAATATATACCTCGACCCAGGCATGTCCGCAGTTCGTCGTCATGGTCGTCCATCTTCCCGGCTCGCCCTGCTCCGCATATCCTACAACAAATCTTGCAGGAATTCCGTACGTCCGGTACATAAGGGTCGCAGCTGCAGCATAATGCTGGCAAATGCCTACCTTTCCTTTCGTCAGGAAGTATATGACCATATCCTCATTGCTGGGGAACTCAAAATCAAAGGAATAATACGCCGCTTTCTTGATGTACTCGGCGATATCATCGACCAGGTTCGGTTCACCCCTTTTCAGGTCTGCTTCCTTACCGAGCTCTTCCAGAGTCTTTCTTACATGATTCGGAACATCCATATAGGTAGAGTATACGTACTCTCTATACTCCAGTTCGCGCGGATTGGAGGATTTGGCGATCGTGTTGGATGCCCAGTCGAAATAGGTTTCATAAGTGAACAACTTGGAGTCTTCACTCTTCGTCATGTCGCCCGTCATGAAATACGGGTAGACCATATGGTTAATGCACAGGTCCGTAACTCGCACGATATCCCGGTAGCCTTTACCGCTATCCAAGATCGCATTTCCCATAAGATATTCACACCAGGGTTCATAGTCTTCCGTACCTTCGGCCTTAACAAACCCTTTTCCGTCATACTTACCGTACGAATACATCTTGAAATAGTAGATACGGTTACTGAACGCATAGAAGGAAAATACTTTCTTCGGCTGACCGCTTTGAGAACCAAAGCTGGGGCTGTAAGATGAGATCGGCTTCGGGACGGATGTACCGGAAGAATTCGATTTGTTGCCACTATCATCCTTCGTTTCACCGCCGTCTTCAGTCGATCCTTCGTTGCCGGCAGTCGTGGATTCTCCGGCTCCATCTTCCGTCGATTCACCGTTTCCGCCGTCTTCCGTAGATCCTTCACCGCTGCCTTCGGTCGTTTCTTCGCCGTTTCCGCCGTCTTCGGTAGATCCCTCACCGCTACCTTCGGTCGTCGATTCGCCGGGGCCATCTTCTCCGGACGTTCCTTCGACATGTATCGTGGATTCGGCTGTAGGATCGATAAACCTGATCTCTGATGCAGTTTCATCATATACGTAGATCGTGGAATCGGCAGTCGGGTCGTACACGTATGCATCGGGATCATAAGGAGCGCTCGGGTCAGCACCCGGCAACACATACTTACTTTTGTCGATGTCGAGGAGTTCGATCATCTCGTCTCCGCCCTCGTTGCCGTCTTCACCGCCTTCGTTGCCGTCTTCACCGCCTTCGTCGCTGCCCGTAGTTCCGTCTTCCTCTCCACCGTCACCGTAGCCTATGTACGGGCTTTCTACGTCCGTACCCGGCTCGTCGACGCGGATCATCACCTTAAGAGTACCGGTCTGCAATTCGACATCATAGTACTCCCACATATCTCCAAAACGTTCGCTGGTTATCGAAACCTTGCCAAAATCGTTAGGAATGATATCGGGATCCACAAGCCATCCGATGACCTCTGCATTCAATGTATCACTCGCCGCGACACCATCTCTTCCGATCGAATAAGTCGGAGCGGTCAGCGGTGTGCCGTCGTACCATTTTTTCGCAGTTGCGCTGGTGAGAAGGAGTCTTCTGGGAGTCATCTCCAACTCGCCGTCTTGATATGTGATCCTATACTGATAGTCGACCGAATTTCCTTCTTCATCCTTTATGCCACCGCTTACGATCTTGTTGGTGGCACTCCACTTATCTGCATCTTTGGCTTCACAGTGGAACTCTGCCGTATGTCCGGGCTTAAGCGATCCGGAGGAAATGCGCCACTCATCATAATCCAGGAAAGCGTTGGGGTCGCCGTCATACATCATGGAACGGGTTCCCGCTGTGATCGTGATGTCCACGCGAACGTCCCGGATCTCCGCTGTTTTTTCCGGAATGATGTAGCAGTTCATCGCATCCGTCCCATCGCCGTGAACGATCTGCAGGTCTTCCAGATGATAGGACAGACTGAGCTCGGAACCCGTCTCATCGATCTGAACTCTCACATTCTGAATTCGATCGTCGTATTCCAGCCCACTGATCTCGTAATCATTTTCCGTAACTTCTCCGGTATGCGGATCATCATAAACAGAGACCTGCTCCAGGCGGATATCCAGCTGCTTAGGAACGATCTCAAACTTTCCGGTGCTTACTCTTTTGACACCGATAGCCGAAACCAGGCTGGCCCGGACTTCATATTCGCCCGGCAGTACAGGTACTTCCTCGCTCCATTCGGAGTCCTCTGTCCCCACTGCCCTGTACTCATACGTCGTATCTCCGATCGTGGTGAAATATGCTTTCGGGACGGGCTTATCGCCGTAAACCACGGAGTCACATTTCAAAGGACGATACTGAAAGCCGACGCAAAAGAAAAACACCAACAAAACAGGCACAATGATCGCCAAAACGATAATGACCCGTTTTACAACTTTCAGGACGCGCGCCAAGCGCTTCATTTTCTCTTCATACTCTGTATACATGCCTGCCTCCTTTTCTCGTTTTTACTATTCCGTCATAACCAGCTTTCCGAACCGGAAAGATATCTGGTAGCATCCGGATCTGCTCATGTGGTCTTTATTATTGTAGATATCATAATACAATACAGTATTATCGAAGGTTCCGATCTCGCCGTCGTAATAGGAAGCCTCCGTCGACTGAAGAGTCGTGATACTTAACTCGTCGCCTTCCAACAGGCTTCCGCCGACTATGGTCCAGTCGCCCTCGACGGGTCGTGAATAATACGGCCGCGTGATATCGAGCGTCTGTACGGTCAGTCTACGAGGGGTAATGGTCAGAAGCCCCATATTATATGTAATATCATAAAGTTCCGTGACATCCATTCCGGTTTCATCCACAATGACTGCCTGGATCGTGTTTCGGCAAAAACCGACTTCCTGTATGCTTCCGACTGCACGCATCGTCATTTTGTGTCCGGGGGCTACCGAGCCCTCGACGATCTTGCATTCAGGATTAGAGAGTTCCTTCGCATCGTACTCTTTTTGCGCCGAACCGGACGCGAGCAACAGATAGCCCTGCCGGATCTTCAGCTCGCCGAATTCCTTTTCGATCTCATAGTTATCCGTGATGTCCTCGCCTTCGCCGGTGATAATACGGATATCGTATGTATTGCGATAAAAACCGACATTGACCGGGTCGGTAAAATCATAGGCTTCCCAAGAGGCATCCCCGTACACGTGTCCTTCCGACATGTGCACTTCATGCTTCGACAAGGGATTACCATCATAGATCTTCTGTGCGCTTTCACTGAGGAAAGTAAGCTTCGCACGCAATACTTCAAGTTCTCCGAACTCCTGATCGATCACGTACTGATCCGTGACATCCAGGCCGGAGGTGTCTACGACCCGGATCGTTGCGACGTTCGCGCACTTACCGATCTCTGTCTGGCTTCCGGTCGGCTCCACGATCAACTCATGCTCATCTGCAACCTGTCCGGATACCAGGAACCACTGCGGGTTCGTAAGCGGCCTTCCGTCATACATTTTTTCTGACGAGCCGGTCCGGATGACCAGCTCCGTCTTACGGTAATGGAAGCTTCCGGTCGCTGCCAGGATCGTCAGCAAAACCATCACGCCGGCGATCAGAACACCGAAAAATCCGATCAGATTTAAGGAAAAATGTTTCTTCATAGCTCCCCCTACGATACTGACTGGCTCAGGAAATGCAGATAATTCCGGCACAACGGCATCGAGTCGATGCCGAACAGTTCATCCAGTTTCTGTAAAAGTCCCTTTCTGGCTTTGGATACCACGATCGGGTTCTGTCCTTCCAGCTTCCGCAGTACCTTCTTCACCAGAAAATCATCCAGCGCGTTTTCCTCGGTCCCGCCGCACGCGATGTAAACGGCAACGTACTCCTCCATCTGCTTGCGGATACGGTTACCATAGGTGATGTGATAATTATCCATGAGATAACGGTCGATCTCCAGCATCTTTCTGCGGTTACGAGAGGTCATGATAAATGTCTGCTTTACCCATTCCGTTGTGTGGCGGAACGAAGCAAAGGACATCTTCTCGACGCCGTTGTACTTCGCCGAAAACGGTTTTGCCTTCGTATCGAGGTTCATGACCATCGCTCGGTCGTAAACCTTATCCGAGATGGCAAATGTAGAGTCGTCGTTATTCGCTGTACCGATGAACCAGACATTGTCCGGAAGGCGAAGGCGTCCGCTCTCAAGCAGGGCGGGGTCCTTCTCCCAGCGGTCCGAGGTGATCTCCAGATAGCGGGAATCCGGGCTCAGTTCCATCAGGGACAGGAAGTCCGCGAAATAATATTCTACGCGGGCGATATTCATCTCATCCAAAACGATGATATGGATGTCATCCGAGTAGCACGCCTCGTACAGTTTCTTCAGAAGCTGGCTCTCAGTAAACTGCTTGGTAAATTCATTAAAATATCCGATAACGTCCGCACGTTCCTTCCACATGGGCTGCACGGAGATAACAGTCGAAGGGTTCCCTAGGAACTCGCCGAACGCCGTCGCCAGGGAAGTCTTACCGGTACCGGACAGTCCCTGCATGATCATCAGTCGGGATACGGCAAATCCGGCTATGAAGCGGCGGATATCCTCCTCTTCGTAATATAAATGAAGTTTCGATGCGGCAAATCTGCGGAAATCCGCGCAGATCTTAAATAGCGGAGGGATCTCGGTCTCCCCGAGTGTCGCATGGGAAAATGCGGTCTCATCGATCGTGCAGAGCGCGCGAAAACGCTTGCCGTCCGATTCTTTTTCTTTTCTTCTGTGCTTCTTACCGTTCCAAATATAACCACGTCCCTGTTTCAGGATGTATAAGGTGATCGCGATCAAAACGACCGGAAGCAGCAATGCAAAGATCACCGTGAGGAAAACCGTCTCCGAACGCAGAAACGTACCTGTACCAAAGAGATCCGCCAGGTTCTTCGCACCCGAAAAGCCCGAGCAGACGACGATCAGCACGGAACACACACCGGCGATAACGGCGAATATAACGAATCGCCAGAACCAGACGACTCTGTCCTTCTTATCTTCCATCCGGACTTACCTCCTCTTCCACAGAATACGCTTACGGATCTTGCGTTTTGCAGTACCCCAGCTACGCTCAAAGAACCGGTCGAATGCGGCCTTTTCTTTCTCAAGTTCCAGAAACTCTTCCCGCTCTGTCATGTCTGCCTCGGGCTTTTTCACGCCGTATTCCTCTAACATTCCGATGATACGCGCTTCCAAAAGCCGACAGCGTTCCTGCTCCGCGGTCAGATCTTCCTGTGCTTTATCCAGTTTCGCCTGCATCTCTTCTGTAAGCGAAATCGTTTCCTTCTTCGTATCCGAAAGCTGTCTCCGAAGCGACTCCGCGTCGGACCATCCACGTTCTGCATCCTCCTTCAGGGTGTCATACCTGCGTTTTTCAGCTTCCTTTTCACCTTGGATCAGTTCCATTTCATCTTGAAGCGCCTGGATCTGCTGCTCTTTCTCTTCACCGATCGTGACCGCTTCACTCAGCAGTTCCAGGAATTCCGCCTGGGAGATCTCACCTGCGTTCTTCCCACTGAAGATAGCCTTCAGGCGCTCTTCGCGCTTCCTGCGGACCTCAGCCATCCGGCGCTCCTCTTCCAGAGCATACCGCTCATCCAAAGTCTCCGTCAGTCCGTGTGCGTACAGATTGTACAAATAGTGTGTGTACATCGTCATCTCGACAGCAGACTCGTGCAACTTCGGCGGGAACGGTGAGAGCACCTTCTCGTGACGCTCCAGCTTGAAACCGTCTTCTTTGTAGGCACTCAGATAGTCGAACAGAGCGACTACTTCTTTGAAGTGCTTATCCATACGCAGGACGTTCGTCCGCGTGATGGGCGCCTGCACCATCGGCGCCTGCGCTACATTTTTCATAAGGGGCATGGACAGAAGGACGCCAACCGCTGCCGTCGTGGCCTCCAGCCGCGACAGTATCTCCGAACTTCCCTCGGTGTTCAGTCCGTGCGTCATGTCACTGTAACGAAGCTCCATGCGGATCGGGCCGTCGCCCGTCAGAATGTTCTTACGGAACTCCAGCTCCGAGTTGCACTCCTTCCGCGCCTGGGAGATCTTATAATACCGGTAATCTACAAAATCGCGCGTGAAGCAAAGAACCATGTAAAGCACGCGGTTCTCGTAGATGGCATAGTTGCTTTCGTTTTCAAATACCTTCAGTTTGTCGGGGATCAGGTCCTCTCCTGCCTCCGGCACATGCGTGATCATCTCGCTGTGACGGGACAGATGTTCGACCGAAGTACGGGAGACCTTACGCACACGCTCGATGGGCGTGATATTACCCTCCGTCTTGATGAACTGACGGTCCTCGCGGATGGCTGCCTCCAGATGGGGCAATGCGCCCTCGATCCGTTCGATCCAGTCCTTCTCGATACTTACGTCGTAATACACCGAAGCCAGTCTCTCCGTTTCGGCTCCGTTACGCGCAAACAGATCGCGGAGTTTCTTCTCCACGTCATCGGCCGGCAGATTAGCATCGCTTAATTCTTTTGCAAACTGCAGGGCTGCCCGGTAATACCGGTCCATTTGATTCAGACTCATAGCCGCCCTCCTTTACATCGCGATGCGACGCAGGCGCTCCAGGCTTTCCTTACAGAGCGTCATGTTCTGAAGGCCGAAGGTCGTCTCAAAAATATTCTCCAGCGCATCCATCGAATAACGAAGGATAACGGGGCTCAGGCCGTCCAGCTTACGCAGGACCTTCTTCGCGATCATGTCATCGATCGCCTCGATCTCCGTGCCGCCGCATGCGATGTACACGGGAACGAACTCCTCCATCTGGCGACGGATACGGTTACCATATGTGATATGATACTGCGAAGTAAGGAATTCATCGATCTTGCGGATCTTCTCATTCATTTCCTCGGTGAGGTTGTTCGTCTCCTTCGCTTCCTCAACCAGCTTCTTAAAATGTGAGAACGAGATACGGTCGCCGTCGACCCGCACCGGCTCGAAGAGATCGGCCTTGCGGTCCAGGTTCATCAACATGGCACGGTCGTATACCTTATCCGAGATGGCAAATGTCGAGTCGTCGTTATTCGCCGTTCCGATGAACCATACATTTTCCGGAATGCGAAGCATACCGCGGTTCAGCAGTCTCGGGTCGTCGTCCCAGGTATCGGAAACGACTTCCAGGTAACGGTTCGCCGGGCTCAGCTCCATCTGTGACAAAAAGTCCGCGAAATAGTATTCCACGCGGGCAATGTTCATCTCATCGAGTACGATCACGTAGATCTCGTCGGTGTAGCGTGCTTCGTATAACTTCTTAAGAAGCGTGCCCTCACTGAACCGCTTCGTGAATTCATTGAAATATCCTATGATATCAGAACGTTCCTTCCACATGGGCTGCACGGGAATGACCGTCGAGGGGTTCTGCAGGTAGCTGCCGAACGCCGTCGCCATGGAGGTCTTACCGGTACCGGACAGACCCTGCATGACCATAAGGTGGGAAACGCCGATGCCGGCGATGAATTTGCGGATATCTTCCTCGCTGTAGTACAGCCCCAGAACGGAAGCCGCGTAATTACGGAAATTCTGGCAGATCATCTTAAGGGAGATGTCCTTATCATAGCGCGGCTGTTTATATCTCTGCGCAGCGCGGTCCAGCTGGACCAATGTGTGGAAACGTGAAGTGATGTCGTCGTCATCCTTGATATCGAGCGCTCCGGTGAAGGTCTCTTCCTTCAGAGTGGGATCCTGCTCTTCCTCAGGGAGCACATCCTTCTTAGGCTTCACCTTCGCCTGCTTTTTTTCGGTTGCCAGATACAAGACCGAGATGATCATCGCCGCGATGCTGCCGAAGAGCAGCACGAAATAGATCGACATGGCAACTCGGGAAGACAAAAGGGACCAGAGCGTCTCAAAGAACGTTCCGCAAAGCATATTATTAGACGGATTCATATTCTCCTCCATGGATAGTTTGATTATTCATTACCCGCGGTTCGGGTTCGACCGGCGTCGGCATGTAGTCTTCCAGATAGTTCCGGCACAGCGGCATAGCCTCATCCCGGAACAGTTCCCGGAAGGCCTCGCCTAAGGCGATTATGTTCTTCCGGCCGCTCTTTCGGTTCAGTCTCAGGAAGATCGCCTTATACATGGCGTAATCCATCGCCTCTTCCCGATCGGCTCCGACAGCAAGCAGACAGGTGGAGATATTCTCCATGTTCCGCACCATCAGGTGGCGGGCCGGGCTGACCCAGTCCTTCGTATAATGATCCAGCAGTATGTCCACACGGGTCCATACATCCTCGGGAAGGTAGAACTCCTCCTCCGCCTCACGCAGGATTCCACGGAAGATCTCCCTGTTCATCCCGCCGCCGTAGGACACGCGGTCGGCCTGTTCCAGCCGTGTCATGCTTACGACAGTACAATAACTGGCCGGGACCGTGGCATCTGCCGGGCAATAATCCGGAGCAGGCTCTGCGCTGCCGGGCAGGCTGACGCAGAAGAATTCCGAAAGTGCCTTTGAAGCTCTCAGCAGCATCGTCGGGTACGTTTCTTCAGCGGCGGCGATCCGCACGCTGCCGACGCTCGCATAGGATCCCAGGATCTTACCGACGTCTATTATGTTGACGCGGACTCCTTCGCGTCCCAGCGTTCCCTGGAGGCGGGCGGCCAGTTCGGCCATCGTCTCACCGGGGATCGCGTCCGGCTGGCGGACTTCCACCGAATGTCCCTCTTCGGAGGCCGGCATTCCGTTACCGGCGGGCGACCAGCCGGTATTCACGATATCCGGTTCCTCACGGACCGGGGCGCTGGACACCTGTGCCCGTTTCCGAAGCAGGTCATCCCGCGTCGGGGCTTCCGGTTTAGGCTCCGGCTTATACTTTTTGGACTTCTTGCGTAGGATCAGGAATACGATGCCCATGATAAGAGCTCCGACGAGCATGCCGCCGACGCCCCACAGGATCGGGTTCCCGGAAGACTCTTCCTCTTCCTCATAATCGTCGTACCACCAGGGGTTGTACGTACATACGACTTCACGGTCGTTCGTTCCGGATGCGCGGTAAGCTACCTGGCCATCCGGAAAATCAAAATAATAAGTCATTATCATTTCCCCGTTAATTTGATTCTAAAGTAATATAAGAAAAAGACAGCCATCCCGTCCCCCGTTCGGGGCCGGGAAGAACCGTCCTTATGGGCTGATGCGGGTAACAGGACTTGAACCTGCACACCTTGCGATACAAGAACCTAAATCTTGCGTGTCTGCCAATTCCACCATACCCGCTCATAGCCGATCAAACCGGCTCATTATATTTTATCATATACACGCGCGCGCGTCAAGCGAGCCCCCGGCGCGGCAAGCGCATTTAAAATGATCGTTTTGGATGTTTATTCCGAACATTTTCCGAAATAATCAGACAGTACAAAAGTGCCTCAGACCCGCATGGATTGTACATTTTCGAGTACATTGTACATTCGTGTACTTTGTATACAAATTAGTACATAAACTCCCTTGACTTGCAAAAATCAAATCAATATAATGTACTCAGAAACAAGAGACTAGGTCTACGTGACCTACCTACAATCCCCGAGTCCATGGGGCAAATATATTACATTTCAGGAGGCAAATCATGAGAGAAGAATGGACAGGTTTTGTCGGCGGCACATGGGAAAATCAGGTCAATGTGCGCGACTTCATCCAGCGGAATTACACACCTTACACAGGTGATGAGTCATTCCTTTGCGGACCCACAGACGCAACACAGAAATTGTGGGCACAGGTTCTTGAATTATCCAAGAAAGAAAGAGAAGCAGGCGGTGTTCTGGATATGGACACTAAGGTTGTTTCCACCCTTACCTCTCACGCAGCAGGTTATCTGAACAAGGATCTCGAGAAGATCGTTGGTTTCCAGACAGACGCTCCTTTCAAGAGAGCTCTGATGCCTTATGGTGGTATCCGTATGGCTATGAAGGCTTGCTCCGATAACGGTTATGAGGTAGACCCTGAGATCGTTGAGTTCTTCACTGTTCACAGAAAGACACACAACGCAGGTGTATTCGATGTTTATACCGATGAGATGCGTGTGGCTCGTACCAACCACATCATCACAGGTCTTCCGGATGCTTACGGCCGTGGCCGTATCATCGGCGACTATCGTCGTGTAGCTCTTTACGGTGTTGATCGTCTGATCGAGGATAAGAAGGAGCAGAAGAACCTTTGCGGTTCCATCATGCTTCCCGACGTTATCCGTGACCGCGAAGAGATCGCTGAGCAGATCCGTGCTCTGGGCGAGTTGAAGAAGATGGCTGCTTTCTATGGCTGCGATATCTCCAAGCCCGCTAAGAACGTACAGGAAGCTATCCAGGCAACCTACTTCGGTTACCTTGGCGCTGTTAAGGAGCAGAACGGTGCAGCTATGAGCCTCGGCCGTACAGCTACCTTCCTTGATTGCTACGCAGAGCGTGACCTTGCTAACGGTACATTTACTGAGTCTGAGATCCAGGAGTTCATCGACCACTTCGTAATGAAGCTTCGTCTCATCAAGTTCGCTCGTACACCTGAGTACAACAGCATCTTCGCTGGTGACCCGGTATGGGTTACCGAGTCTCTCGGTGGTATGGGTGTTGACGGACGTCCGCTCGTTTCTAAGATGTCCTTCCGTTTCCTGAATACTCTTGATAACCTCGGAACCGCTCCGGAGCCGAACATGACTGTTCTGTGGTCTCCGAGACTTCCCGAGAACTGGAAGAAGTACTGCGCTAAGATGTCCATCAAGACCTCTTCCATCCAGTACGAGAACGATGACGTTATGCGTCCTCTTCACGGTGATGACTATGCGATCGCTTGCTGCGTATCTTCCATGGTCGTTGGTAAGGAAATGCAGTTCTTCGGTGCACGTGCTAACCTCGCTAAGTGTCTCCTGTACGCTATGAACGGCGGTATCGATGAGATCACAAAGGTTCAGGTAGGTCCTAAGTATCGTCCGATCACTTCCGAGTACCTGGATTACGATGAGGTTATGGCTGTTTACGATGACATGATGAAGTGGCAGGCTTCCCTGTATGTTAATACATTGAACGTTATCCACTACATGCATGATAAGTACTTCTACGAGAGACTGGAGATGGCTCTGCATGATAAGGAAGTTAAGAGATACTTCGCAACCGGTATCGCTGGTCTGTCCGTAGTAGCTGACTCCCTGTCCGCTATCAAGTACGCTAAGGTTAAGGCGATCCGTGATGAGGACGGCCTGATCGTTGATTTCGAGACCGAGGGCGAGTTCCCGAAGTACGGTAACAACGATGACCGCGTTGACTCCATCGCTTGTGAGATCGTTACCAGATTTATGAACTATGTTCGTAGCAACCCGGTTTACAGAAACGGTGTTCCGACCACTTCTGTCCTTACCATCACTTCTAACGTATCTTATGGTAAGAACACAGGTAACACACCTGATGGTAGAAAGAAGGGCCAGCCTTTCGCACCTGGTGCTAACCCGATGCACGGCCGTGATAAGAAGGGTGCTGCAGCATCCCTCGCATCCGTAGCTAAGTTGCCGTTCCGTGACTCTCAGGATGGTATCTCCAATACCTTCTCCATCATCCCGAACGCACTTGGTAAGGAAGACGCCGTATTCATGGGCGACCTGGACATTGACCTTGAAACTGTAAAATAATCTAGCCTTAGGAGGTGAAGTTTATGGCTGATCCGACAAAGAAGCAAGAGGAAGACATCGTTGCTATGCTTGACTCGTTCATGGCAGGCGGCGGTGGACGCATGAACATCGATGCGCGTGAGGTCTCTGAGGGCTCCGAGCTGAATGTTCAAAATGAAAAGTTTTTTGGTTGTTCTGTAGTGGGAGGCCGAAAGATGGCCTGCCAGACCCCTACCCTTATGGAGGGGCTCGATATTGACGAAAACGAATAGGAGGTAATTACTATGGCACAGGCTAATGCTCAGCAGGTAGATAACCTGATCAACTTACTCGACGGCTACGTTGAGAAAGGTGGATATCATCTCAATGTTAACGTTCTGAACCGTGAGACACTGTTGGACGCTCAGGCTCATCCTGAGAACTATCCTCAGCTCACCATCCGTGTATCCGGATACGCTGTTAACTTCATCAAATTGACAAAGAATCAGCAGGATGAGGTTATTTCCAGAACATTCCACGAGAGTCTGTAATTTACAGACTTCCCCGCATCCTATGATGTGGGAATAGGATACAGTTAAAGGAAGCAGCCTCCAATGCTTTGGAGGCTGCTTTTTTCTAACCGTTCGCGGTGAAGCGACCGGTTCGTATAAGAAAGGGCTGCATATGATAGGACGTATCCATTCTACAGAAACGTTCGGTACCGTGGACGGCCCCGGTATCCGCTACGTAGTTTTTATGCAAGGCTGTCCCATGCGCTGTCTGTATTGTCACAATCCGGACACGTGGACCATCGGCGTAGGCCGCGAGGTCACGGTCGATGAGTTAATGGCCGAATACGATGGTTGCAAGGAGTTCTACAACGGCGGCGGTATCACCGTGACCGGCGGCGAACCCTTGATGCAGATCGAGTTTTTAACCGAGTTTTTCACCACGGCGAAGCTCCGCGGTATCCATACGTGCATCGATACCTCCGGTATCGTGTTCAACCGCAAGAGTCCGGAGTTCATGGAGAAGCTCGATAAGCTCCTCGCATTGACCGACCTGATCATGCTCGACATCAAGCATATCGATAACGAGAAGCACCAGGTGCTCTGCTCTCAGCCGAACACCAACATCCTCGATTTTGCGACCTACTTAAGCGAGATCAACAAGCCCGTTTGGCTGCGCCATGTTGTCGTTCCCGGCTACACAGACATTCCCGAGTATCTCGAAAAACTCGGCGAATTCCTAGCGACCCTGAACAACATCCGCGCGCTCGACGTACTGCCCTACCACACGATGGGCGTGGTGAAGTACGAGAAGCTCGGCATCGAATACCCGCTGAAGGGCGTTCCGCCGCTTCCGAAGGCAGAGGCGATAAAGGCCCGCGATATTATATTTGCCGCGTGGAAGAAGCGCCGCCAGGAGCTTAAGGCAGAGGGTAAAGTCTGATTGTTATGTGTATACTTAGTTAGCGGATGCTAACTTGTTGTATATCTTTTGATTCATTTGCAAAATATATTGACAATTTCTTAACTATCCTTTATACTGGATGCGTAAAGAAATAGCAAAGGAGGTTTCTACTTATGGCATTTAAAATTTCTGACGCTTGCATCAGCTGTGGAACCTGCGAGGCTGCCTGCCCTGTAGCAGCTATCTGCGAAGGCAACGGCAAATTCGAAATCAAGTCGGATCTTTGCATCGACTGCGGTACTTGCGCAGGCGCTTGCCCTGTATCCGCTATTGAGCCCGAAGAATAAAGCATTCGATCAAAACAGATAAATAGCAAGACAAAGGCCCGGCCGGTTTGGAATTCCAAACCGGCCGGTTTTATTATGTTACTATTGTATTTACTGTTCTTGCGGTCTCTTCTCGAGGTTTGCGAACTTCGTGCGGTCTGCGAGCCAAGCCAGCTGGACGGTTCCGATGGGGCCGTTACGTTGCTTCGCTACGATGACTTCCGCCAGTCCCGGATCTGACTCCTGATTATAGTAGAAGTCACGGTACAGGAACATTACGATATCGGCGTCCTGCTCGATCGCACCGGACTCACGCAGGTCGGAAAGCATGGGCCTGTGGTCGTTTCTCGTCTCACATGCACGAGACAACTGGGACAATGCGATCACGGGCACCTTCAGTTCTCTGGCCAGCGATTTCAGCGAACGCGAGATCTCGGAGATCTCCTGCTGACGGCTGTCTGACGAACGGCCGCTGCCGCTCATGAGCTGCAGGTAGTCGATGATGATGAGCTGGAGGTTTTTCTCCAATTTATACTTACGGCACTTCGAACGGAGTTCACCCACGGTGATACCCGGCGTGTCGTCGATGACCAGGTTTGCCTTAGCGATGCGGTTCGTCGCCTCTACGATGTCGTACCACTCCGTCTCGGTCAGGTTACCGTTTCGCAGTTTCTGCGCGTCTACGCCGGACTCCATCGCCAACAGACGGTTACCCAGCTGTGCCGCGGACATTTCCAAACTGAAGATCGCTACGGAATAGTTCTTCCGCACTGCGATATGCTGTGCCACGTTCAGGACGAACGCGGTCTTACCCATGGAAGGACGGGCTGCGATCAGGATCAGGTCGGAATTCTGCAGACCGGAAGTCTTATAATCCAGGTCCACGAAACCGGTCGGGATGCCCGTCACGGTCGAGTTGCTGCGGGAAGCTGCCTCGATGTTATCGATGACCTCCCTCATGACGTCATTGATCGGTTTTCCGTCGCCGGTGTCACGGGTCTGCAGGAAGGTGAAGATATCCTTCTCCGTCTGCTCCATGACCTCGTCGATGGGCGTCTGATCCGCATAACACTTCGAGGACAATTCTTCGTTGATCTTTATCAAACGGCGCTTCATGGACTTCTCGTACACGATCTGCGCATACTGGGCGATATTGACCGAGCTGGACACGGTATACAAAATGTCACGGAGCGCATCCAAAGAAAGCATCTCTTCGGGGAAATCCTTCGCACGGAGATGGTTCTGAAGAGTAACGATATCAACGCTCTCATCCGGGATCTCGCCGGAATCGTGCATGGCAACAATGGTATCAAACATGATACCATACTGCTTGTTATAAAAGTCTGATGAATTCAGTTTATCCGTGGCGGTGGTGATCGCGTCCCGGCTCATCAGCATGGAACCGATGACTGCGCGCTCCGCCTCGTTATTCGCCGGCATGACCCGCTTGATGATATCCTCTTCCATAGCGCTCCTTTGCACTCGAAGTAATGTGTTCCTGCAGCCGCCGCCAAAAAGCGCGTTAACGGCCGTTTAAAGCCGATCTCAGCCCTCTGTAACCTTAACGGTGAGCTGGCCGGTCACGTTTTTGTGGAGCTTGATCGGAACGATAACGGTGCCGACCATACGGATGGGCTCATCGAGCTGCATCTTCTTTTTATCGATATCCAGACCCAGCTGCTTCTTCGCTTCCTGGGCGATCTCCTTCGTGGATACGGAGCCGAATACGCGTCCGCCCTCGCCGCACTTCACGGGGATGGTAACGACCTTACCCTCGAACGAAGCGGCCTGCTGGCGTGCGTCTTCCTCACGCTCCTCTTCCTCTTTCGCTGCGCGGAACTTCTGCGCTGCGAGGTCCGTCAGGTTTTTATTATTTGCCTCGATGCCGACCTTCTTCGGCAGGAGGAAGTTGCGGGCATAGCCATCGTTTACCTTAACGATCTCGCCCTTCTTACCTAAGGCTTTAACATCCTGTAACAGTATGATCTCCATTGATTAAATCTCTCCATTCTCCCGCATCTGACATACGGTATTTTTCACCAGATCGTACGCGCTGTCGATGCTGATGCCTGCCAGCTGCGCACCCGCGACGCTCATGTGGCCGCCGCCGCCCAGCTTCTCCATGATGATCTGCACATTTACCTCATCGATGGAGCGCGCGCTGATGTAGATCTTTCCGTTGAAATCCGCCAGAACGAAGCTGGCCTGGATCCCGCGGATATTCAGTAATTCATTGGCCGCCTGCGCCGCTACGACGTTCAGGTTATCGCAGTTGTTGCCTGCACAGATACCAATGGTAAAATTCTCGCAAAATACTTCCGCGTGGTTGATGGTGTTCGCGCGGATCTTATATTCCTGCATGTCGTCACGGAACATCTTACGCACACGCGTAACATCCGCGCCGCTGCGGCGCAGGAAGGCCGCCGCCTCAAACGTGCGGATACCGGTCTTGTTGAGGAAGTTACTCGTATCCATCACGATACCGGAATACAGGGCGTCCGCATCGAGCGGCTTGATCTTCAGGTCCTCAGCATAGTACTGCAGGATCTCCGCAACCATTTCACAGGCTGAGGAAGCGTAAGGCTCGATGTAGGACAGCACCGCGTTCTCCACGCGTTCGTCGGTCTGGCGATGGTGGTCCAGGATGACCACGTTCTTTACAGCATTGACCAGCTGAGGACACTCGGTGTAGCTGGGACGGTTTACGTCCACGATGACCAAGACGGTATCGCCGCCCGCCATAGCCAGTGCCTCTTCCGACTTAATGAAGAGGTTCGGCTCGTAGTCGGGATTATCCGTAAAACGGTCGATCAGAGGCTTCTCAGCGGGGCCTACGCGCTCCAGGACAATGTATGCGCGCTTACCGGAATGTTTCGCCGCGCGGTACACACCGACCGCTGCGCCGATACAGTCGACGTCGCTGAAATGATGGCCCATGATCAGGACCTTCTCCTTCGTCTCGATGAGTTCACGCAGCGCATGCGCCTTTACACGGGCCTTTACACGCGTGGTCTTCTCGAGTGTATGTGTCTTTCCGCCGAAATACTCGACCGACTTTCCGTTCTTCACTACGGCCTGATCGCCGCCGCGTCCGAGCGCCAGATCGATCGCCGTGCGGGCGTACTCATAATTCTGGATCGCGGACTCGCCGTTGATGCCGACGCCGATACTGATGGTGACCGACATGTCGTTGCCGATATTTACCGATTTCGCCTCTTCCAAAACGGAGAAGCGGTTCTCCTTCATCGCCGGCAGATATTCCATCGTGCCGATGTAGAGGTATTTATCCTTCTCGAGTTTACGGAGAATGCCGTGGTACTCCGAGAAATACTGGGTGATCTTACGGTCTACGAGAGCCACCAGCAAGGACTTACGAACGTCCTCGAGGTTCTCCAGCGCTTCTTCATAGTTATCCATGTAGATCAGCGCTACGACTTGCTTATTATCCTGATAGAGTTTCCGCGTCTGCAGGATCTCCGTCGTATCGTAGAGATAGATGGCAAACAGTTCGATGTCTGCACGGTCCACGTCACGCGTCATCTCGTCCATCAGGTTCGTCATCGCGATGCGGTGCGCCGTCAGGTGGAAATTCCGCTCCTCACGTACTACGTCCGCCTCTGCCTCATCCTCGCCGTCGCGCGGAAGCAGATGACCGTCCTCCGTGCCGAACAGCGTAAACAACGTCTTCTTCTTAAACTCTTTATCATTTACCAGGCCGGAAAATGCGCGGTTCGCCCAAAGGAACCGGCCGCGCTCGTCACACATCGCATACGGAACCTTCATCTCGGTGAGCAGGTTCTTCTGGATCTGCGCATAGTCTGATCCGTATTCAATAAGATCCTTAAGCAACGTCTTACGCCGGTACATATAGAAGAAAATGCACGCAGCAATATAGAGCAGGATCACTCCGCTCACGATATATCCGCTCTTACGGTCCTGCAGATATACGAAGACATTCGCAACGATCAATATAAAGATCATCCATATGGGCCATTGAAGGCTGGCGTAGAAGCCACGCTTCAAATTATGCTTTCGCATTTGCATTCAGGTACCCCCTAAATACTTCCATGACTGTCTATTTCCTGTTTCCGTCGTCCGCCGCATGAACTATTCGCCCCTTACGGCGGATAACATACCAGTCTTAGTATACCACTTTTTTCGGAAAAAGGGAAGTACAAAAGAGGCGACTGCAAATGCAGTCGCCATTCTCTCAAACATATTATAACGCGGATCCCGCGTTGTGATTATTCTACCGTGTACGGTAACAAAGCTACGTGTCTAGCTCTCTTAACGGCGATGGTCAAAGCTCTCTGATGCTTCGCGCAAGTGCCGGTAATTCTTCTGGGAAGGATCTTTCCTCTCTCAGACACATACTTCTTTAATCTTGCTACATCCTTGTAGTCGATGGGCGTTGTATCGCCGCAGAATACGCAAACCTTCTTCTTTCTGCGGATACCGCTTCTTCTGGGCTTCGAAGCGTCAGCCTTATCGGTCTTATTGTATGCCATTATAGTTGCCTCCTTCAAAATTCATCGGTTTTAGTTGAACGGTAATCCCTCGTCATCTACTCCATCCGGAATGTTCATGAAGCCTTCCTGTGATGCTGCTGCACCGGTATCAAACGATGCTGACGCATTTGAAGGGGTGGGACGGGACTCTGTGTATCCTGCGCTACCGTTTCCGGCTGCTGCATTCTTACTCTCCGCAAACTCGATGTCCTCGGCAACTACGTCCGTGGTATATACGCGCTGGCCATCACGATTCGTGTAGCTTCCGGTCTGAATACGTCCGGAAAGAACGACCTTCGTGCCCTGATGCAGATACTTCTCTGCGAACTCACCCTGACGGTCAAAAGCTACGCAACTGATGAAATCAGCGGTCTGCTCCTGTCCGTTGTTATCTGCAGAACGACCTCTGCGGCGGTCTACGGCCAATGTAAATCTAGCGATCGCGGTCTGTCTCTCGCCCTGGGAATATGTCACATTCGGATCTCTGGTCAAACGACCTACTAAAATAACCTTATTCATAAAATTACCTCCCGCCTGTACCGTAAACAGGCTTGTGGCAGTCCAGCCTTACTGAACTTCTTTCTTTACGCAAAGGAATCTGAGTACGGATTCCATCAAACGAACCCGGTTCTCAACCTGAGCGGGGCAATCTGCCGGCGCTTCGAAGTTGATGATGCTGTAATAAGCTTCTTTCATCTTCTGGATCTCATATGCAAGCTTCTTCTTACCCCAGTCATCCACACTTTCAACGGTTCCGCCGAAACGTGTGATATACTTCTGGACTTTCTCGAGAGCTGCAGTTCTTTCCTCATCTTCGAGCTTTGCGCTGACAACTACAATCATTTCGTATTTGCTCATGCGTTCTGTACCTCCTTTTGGTCTCTGGCCCCTTTCTGCGCCCTGTGCGAGTGCGGATCATACGATCCGTAAAACGCCCGTTTCGCTAAGGAGCAAGGAAATGTATAATATATCACGAATCGAGATTATACCATATCTACGCAAGGATTGCAAGCACTTTTTTATTCTTTCGGTTCCTGCTTCTTTTCTTTCGGAGTGCGCAGATTTTTCTCTACGAGTTTCCGCGGAACCATGATCTGCCGACCGCAGCCGGTGCACTTCAAACGGAAATCCATGCCGACGCGCAGGATCTCCCAAGCATTGCTCCCGCAAGGATGCCCTTTCTTTAATGTAATGATCTCTCCGACCTGAAACTCCATGCCTTCCTCCTGTTCGTCAAAACGCGTTTAAGCCTGCGCCTCGATGATCTCCAGCGCTTCTTTCATAACCTGGCCGATGGGTCTGCGGATGATCAGGTCTGCGATGCTGTCGCGCGATGTTGCGTCACGATTGATGAGCACGACCTTCGACCCACGGAAATAATTGATGAGGCCTGCTGCCGGGTAGACCGCCAGCGACGTTCCACCGATCACCAGCACTTTCGCGCGGCGAATGTGGGACACCGACCGGTCGAGGATGTACGAGTCCAGGCCTTCCTCATATAGTACAACGTCCGGCTTGATCGTGCCGCCGCATTTTTCACATTTCGGCACGCCGGTGCTGTTGATGATGGCGTTGAGCCCGTAAAATGCCCGGCACTTCATGCAGTAGTTACGATGCACGCTTCCGTGCAGTTCCAGAACTTCCTTACTGCCCGCCTTCTGGTGCAGACCGTCGATATTTTGGGTAATGACTGCCTTCACGATGCCCATCTGCTCCAGACGCGCCAACGACGTGTGCGCAGGGTTCGGCTCGGCATCCTTGAAGATCATCTTATCACGGTAGAAACGATAAAATTCGTCCGTATGTGCATAAAAATAGGTAGCGCTGAGGATCGTTTCCGGCGGGACGCTGTATGACTGATTGTATAATCCGTCCACACTGCGGAAATCCGGGATCTTACTCTCCGTGGAAACACCCGCTCCGCCGAAAAACACGACATCGCCGTATTCCTTCATCCATTCTGCAAATTGCTTAACTTGTTCATCCATGGTATTCAGCTCCCTTCATCTGAAATATCTGCTTATCGCAGAGTTCCCCGGCCGGGATCGCTCCCCGGCCGAAATGTCTGTCTATTAAGTATGATAGCATATCTACATCCCTTATGCAACGTGACATCTTGGGAAATTACACACATCAATAACCGAAAACCAATGTTGATGTCCACTTTCTACCACGGAATGAGAAATTATGCAATTTTATAAGGAAATGACCTAAAAACCAGTTGACAAAAACCCTCAAATCGTCTACTATTACATTATAAATGATTTTGAGTTGCAGCCCGGAAGGGGGCTCGACTTATACGTTCGATTGAATATACAATCAAACCAAAAACATGAATGGAGAAATTGCTATGAAGAAGAGTGGAAAGAAGGGCGCACCCGAAAAGAGCGCATTGATCGAGAATTTGAAAAAAGGTATGACCGAGATGCTGGTCCTGAACGCATTGGATATTCGTCCCATGTACATTTACGAACTGATCCAGGAAGTCAATGTTGACGTTCCCGAGAAGTGCCGTATCGCTTATCCTTACGCAGCATTCTATCGTCTGATCGAAGCTAAGTGCATCACCGAGTCCGGAAAGAAGACCGCTGATGATCGTCTTCGTACCTACTACAAGATCACTGAGAAGGGTCGCAAGCGCCTGAAGACCATGAAGGAAGACTACGAGTTATATGTAAATTCCGTAAATTCCGTCCTGAAGCGTGCAGAGTCTTTTAAGGCTTGATCCGAATATGAAATATAACAGATGCACAGGAGTATACCTCCTGTGCATTTTTTGTTGCCTTTGTAGTTAACGAAAAACCCCCGCTGCGATCGCAGCGGGGGTTTTCGTTTGCGCCTGTCAAAAGCGCTTACTCAGGGGATGAGCCCTGTGAATTACTTTTCTTTTCTCTTGCCGCGGAACACCGCTACAGATGCGCCTGCCATAGACATGAGCGCCATCAGGATCCAAGGGATCATCTGCATCGGATCGCCGGTCTTCACTGCGGTGTCGTTCGGCGTCCACTGTGCATAGAAGATGATGTCGGTCGTGATCGTGAACGAGTCGCCGCCCTTATAACGGGTAGAACCGTCGATCTTCGTCGACCATCCGGTAAATGTGTAACCTTCGCGAGTCGGAACATCCTTCACAACTGTTACGGAAGAGTCGAGCTCATACGCGTTCGAGTCGATGGGTGCAGTTCCGGGTGCGCCGTTCAGGTCGTACTTAACTGTGTAGGTGGAAGAACCGATCGCTTCAAATACTGCGTAAAGCACGATGTTCTTTCCATTTACGGTTACGGTGTCGCCGTTCTGCAACAGGTTCGTCGTGTCATTCGGATCCAGAGTCCAGCCCTTGAATGCATTGCCCGCCTTCTGAGGGATCTCTTTAAGAACGACTGCCTTCTCGCCGTCGCGATACTTCTTCTCATCCTTCGGAGTCGAGGAAGCGCCGTCCGCGCTGTAGTCTACCGTATATACCGGCGCCCATACAGCATAGAAGGTGATGTCGCTGCTGTTGATCTTCGTGGTCTCGCCGCCCTTCAGGATGACCGGTGTTGCAGCGTTCGGGTCGAGTGTCCAGCCGTCCAGCACGTAGCCGTCCTTCTCCGGAACATTCGAGGTAACGATCACTGTCGCTCCGTCCACATATTCGGTGGTGTCGACCGGTGTCGGCTCGCCGCCCTGCGGGTCGTATGTTACCTTAAAGATCACTACGATCTGTACGTTCGGGTCTGCCTTCCAAACTGCGGTAAATGTAACGTCGCCGCCGTTTACGGTCGTTGTGTCGCCGCCCTTCAGGATAACAGGAGTCGCTGCGCTCGGATCCAAGGTCCAGCCTTCGAAGATGAAACCGGTCTTCACGGGCTCGGAGCCGGAAACCGTAACGGTCGAACCGTCCGTGTAAGCTGTAGGATCCTTCGGCTCATTCGAACCGCCGTTCGGGTCGTAAACGACCTTATAGGTCGGGATCGCTTCCCAAACCGCATACAGTTTGGTGTCTTCGGTGATCGCAAATGTGTCACCCGCTACGAAGGAAGCAACATCGACTGTAGGGTCTTTCGTCCAGCCCTTGAAGATATAACCTTCGCGAGCGATCGTTCCTGCATCGAGTACGGTCACGGTCTCGCCGGACTCGTACGGGTTCGAGGTATCCTTCTGGGTACCGGTCGCATCCTCCGCGTTCTTATCGTAGATCACTACGAAATTCGGGATCCAGATCGCGGTAAATGTAATGTCATTGCCCGGGATCGTCGTGGTGTTGCCACCCTTCAGAACCGGTGCGTTCGGATCCGTAGGATCCTGTGTCCAGCCGCCGAAGGTATAACCATCGCGGACCGGAATGTCCTTCGTTACGATAACGGTAGCGCCGTCCGTGTACTCGGTGGTGTCGGCCGGTGTCGGAACACCGCCGGCAGGATCGTAGGTCACCTTGAAGATCACGATCGGCTGATCGTTGATCTTCGACCAAACTGCGGTAAATGTAATGTCTTTTCCATCAACAGTTACCGTGTCGCCGTCCTTATAGAGAGGTGCGTCCGGATCGGTGGGATCGATGCTCCATCCCTTGAATTCAAAGCCTGTCTTCGTCGGGATATCGCTCGGAACTTTCACTTCTGCTCCGTTTTCGTACTTATTGTCGTCCTTCGGCTCGTCGGAACCGCCGTTCGGGTCATAGTCTACCGTGTAAACGTCTGTCCATACTGCGGTAAGTGTTACACCGCCTTCGGTCACGGTCACGGTATCACCGGGCTGGTATACCGGAGCATCCGGATCGGTAGGATCGGATGTCCATCCGTCAAAGCGTGCGCCGGTCTTCTCAGGAGTTCCCTCCGGGATCTTAACGCTTTCGCCTGCTTCGTAACGATTATCATCGGTCGGGCCGTTCACGCCGCCGTCGGTATCGAAGTTCACGGTATAGGTCGGAGCCCATACTGCGTACAATGTTACGTCCTGGGTGATCGTGAAGGTTTTGCCGGGTGCATAGTCTGCATTCGCGCCTGTGGAGCCGAGATCCGGCTTCCAACCCTTGAATACATAGCCATCTGCCTTCATCGTGCCGGCATCGAGTACAGTTACGGTCGAGCCTTCGTTATACGGGCTGTTCGCGTCGGTCGGTGCTGCGCTTGCTGCGTCGAGGTTCTTATCATACGTTACCGTGTAGGTCGGAACCTTCTGCCATACTGCATAAAGAACTACATTGTCCGTGAGAGCAAACTCTCCGCCCGGCTGGTAATTGCTGTCGCCGTCGGTCGCATCCTTATCGGTGCTCCAACCGAGGAAGTTGTAGCCGTTTGCTTCCATCTTACCCTGATCGAGTACAGTCACGAATGTGCCTGCCTCGTACGGGCTGTTTGCATCGGACGGAGCCGCGCTCGCCGCATCGAGGTTCTTATCATAAGCCACCGTGTAAACCGGTGCCCATACTGCATAAAGTGTAATATCCTGGTCGATCGTGAAGGTCTTACCGGGATCGAAGTTTGCATCTGTGCCCGTAGCGCCCTGAGCCGGCTTCCAACCCTTGAATACGTAGCCGTCTGCCTTCATCGTGCCCTGGTCGAGTACAGTTACGGTCGAACCTGATAAATACGGGCTCTTAGTATCCGTCTGCGATCCGGTCGCTGTCGCAAGGTTCTTATCATACGTTACCGTGTGGGTCGGAACCTGCTGCCATACTGCATAAAGAACTACATTGTCCGAGATCGCGAACGTATCGTTCGGATCATAATCGCTGTCTGCGGTGGTTGCATCCTTATCGGTGCTCCAACCCTTGAAGGTA
>JAFYZH010000090.1 GCA_017548765.1 Lachnospiraceae bacterium
AGTTCTTTTGTGCTGTCGTACGATGCAAAGGCTGCACCGGAAATATCAGTGATCCGGTTCGCATCTGATGCAGCGTCCTTTCGGAACATCGTCAGGAAGTGTCCTTCTCCCTGCATATGATGCGGCCAGATACGCACACAGTTTTTGTATTCCTCTTCTTTCGAGGGATCGTAAGCCCTGGGAAATGCGCTTCGAAAGCCTTTGTATTCATCGATCGGAACCGTATGCATCTGCGGGAAATGCGAAAGCACAAATTCCACGGAGGCTTCATTTTCCATCGGGGAAAATGTACAGGTCGAATACATCAGCAATCCGCCGGGCTTCAGCATGGCAACCGCCTGCTCGAGGATCTCTCGCTGAAGTTTCGAATACTCCGCATTGCTGTTTGGCGTCCAAGCCTTCATCACGGCGGTATCCTTACGGAACATACCCTCACCGGAGCAGGGAGCGTCGATCAAAACTTTATCAAAATACTCGGGGAATACCGAGACCATCTTATAGGGTGCTTCGCTTAAGATACACGCATTGTCGATACCGAAGAGCTCGATATTCTTCAAAAGTGCCTGCGCACGGGAATTACTGATGTCGTTCGTGACCAGAAGGCCTTCATGCCCCAGTTTCGCGCCGAGTTCCGTGCTCTTACCTCCGGGCGCCGCGCACAGATCGAGCACCTTATCCCCGGGCTCGATGGTCAGGCGGTTCGCCGGCGTCATCGCACTCGGCTCCTGCAGGTAATACAGGCCCGCATAGTACAGCGGGTTCTTCGCCGGGCGGTCATCCTCCTCATAGTAATACCCGTTGTCGATCCATGGTATCGGTTTTACGGAAAACGGAAGGAGCTTTTCAAATGCCTCCTTCGAGATCTTCAGGCGGTTTCTGCGCAATCCGAAAACACGCTTCTCACCGAAGGATGCTTCGTACTCGGGATAATGCTCCCCGAGAAGCTTCTGCATATTCGATTTGTAAACTTCCGGTAATTGCGGCATGTATCTCTCCTTGTGAAAACGCCTGCAAAACAGCACAGGCTATCTGCAGACGTTTCTATTTCTTGATCGTAAACTATCTAGATTATTCTTCGCCGGATCCCTGGCGGGCAGCGGCGTCCTCACGTGTGATGGTCGCAGGAGCAGCAAGCTCGGCGCGGTTCGCTTTCACAACGTTCAGGCTGTTGGAAAGGGAATTCATCAGGTTCCCGTAACGGGACTGGGACTGATCGAGCGTGTGCGCGAGAACATTTTCCATGTTCTGAAGAAGGGAATCCGTATAAGCGATCGCGCTTTCACGAACATCCGATGCTTCACGATGCGCATCCTTAATGATACGCTCAGCCTCCAAATGCGCGTCCGCCATCATGTTGTCGGCGATCGCTCTGGCCTGCTTTGCAATATCGTGCTCATCCAAAAGGCGCTGTGCCTCTTTCTTCGCATCTTCGATAATGTCCTTACCGGTCTCATTTGCCTCGTTAATGATCTGGTCCTTGTTTTGCAGAAGACGCTGGCTCTGCTTGATCTCATTCGGAATACGACTGCGTAATTCCTCAAGGAGCTCCTCGATCTGGATCTTGTCTACAATGATCTTATTGGAAGAAAAGGCGGCTGCTTTACAGCTTTCCAAAAAATCTTCGATCTCGTCAATCTGTTGTTCCATTTTACCCATATCATCTCATCCTCGCTTCTTGTAGTATCGTTTCGGATACACTATCCGATATCATATGCAAATCCCAAACTTCAAGGATTCCTTATTCCTATCTGTTATCATAACACATCAAAGCCGAATTGTCACTAACAAGCGTGTCGTTTTTTTAATTTCTTTCTATTGCTCTTCAGCTACGAACTTGTGATCGACAGAAATCTGTTCTTCCGTCAGCATGAAGTAGCTCATCCACTCGGGCGCTTCCGGATCGATCGCCAAAGTGTCACACCATGTGACATCTACATAATAGGTTCCGTCCGGCTGTTTTACGACATTCCACATATGTCCTTCGGAATCGCCGGCAACTCCGGTGACTGTGTCACAATACAGGTTGGCCTTTCTGCAAAGATATTTAAATGCTTTTGAATAGCCCTCGCAAACAAATTTACCACCCATAATGCCGGAATACGGAGCCTCATTTGCAGAGTTCTTCTCCGCGAAGTCATATTCATAATTGGCATTGATAGAGATCGTTTTCGCAAGATACATGTATTTCTGGTAGGCGGTCATATCTTCCGTAAGTTCTGCAACGATCCTGTCAGCTTCGTCCTCAAACATCTCCATGTTATCTCTGATCAGTTCAATGCTGTCTGAAGGTTCATCTGCCCAATAGGAACGATATTCGGAAGCCATTCCGAGTACATCACCGTTCTCATCATCCTGTTCGACGATCTTGAAGTAACAATCGATCTCGGGATAATCCGTTCGCAGATAGCCCCAGGCGCGAAGAACTTCGTCCATGGCATCACCATCTTCGTAATCTTTTACCAGGTAGGAAAACTCTTCGTAGTTTTTGACCTTCTGAAGCATATCATCGTAGAATTCTTTTTCTCTTTCCGTCATGTTCGGATGCTTACGATCTTCATACGGTATATACCCCAGATCCAAACACATGCTGGCACCATTTTGATCGACAAGCATATAACATCCTTCATAGGTCTGCGGGAACACGATGTCATCTACGTATTTATAACAAAGTGTAAGCGTTTCATTGACCGGGATAACGATGTCCAGATAACCGTCATCGTTGGAATCGATGTTTTTGATCTCTTTTTCAAAGAACCAGTCAACGCGTCCGGGTGCGGACAATGTACCGATGCGCTCCTGTGTATCTACATCATATACAAAATATCCGAAATCATCTTCTGTCTTAACGGCTTCCAACACAACGGAATGGTCGTCATCGATCGTAAACTGTCCGAGATATCCTTTATCCTCCCACCATTTCTGTACAGGAACTTCTGTTGTGGGTTCTGCCGTCGTAGGCGCCTGCGTTGTAGGTGCCTCGGTCGTCGGAGCCAGTGTGGTCGGCGCTTCGGTCGGTGCTGCCGTAGTTGCGACTGCTTCAGTTGCAGGCGCTGCGGTGGTGGTTACGGAAGCTGTGGTGTCTGCTTCCTTCGTGGGCTCGTCTTTCGTGCCTGAGCATGCCGTGATCATGAGCGCGGCAAATGCTGCGACTGCCGTTTTTGACAAATGTGACTTCTTCATTTCTTTGAAACTCCTTCTTACTTGCGCTTTCCCATTTCGCGCATTTTTGCTTCGACCCTTTTGGCGATCTCGGGGGATACGAATTTTGAGATATCGCCGTCGTAATATGCAACCTCGCGAACCGTGCTGGACGAAAGGTAAGCATACTGCAGGCTGGTCGTAAGGAAGATCGTGTCGATCTCAGGCGCGATGATCCGGTTGGTCTGTGCCAGCTGCAATTCATATTCAAAGTCGGTGACAGCTCGCAGACCACGGATGATGGTCTGGGCCTTATACTGTTTCGCCAGATCAACCGTCAGACCGTTAAACGAGGTGATCTCCACATTCTTCAGGTCCTTCGTGACCTCGCGCAGCATATCCACGCGTTCCTCGGCAGTAAACCAGGGATTCTTTGAACTGTTATTCAAAACCGCAACGATGAGTTTATCCACGATCTTCGCAGAACGGGATATAACGTCCATATGTCCATAAGTAACCGGATCAAAACTTCCGGGATAGATACCGATCTTCATAATACTCTCCTTTATTCTTTCACGGCCGGCCGTAAGATCACATGCCGGTTGGTCTTATATTTCTTATCTTTAACGATCTCATAACCGAGATCCTCCACGTAAGAGAAATCGGTCTCGATCGAAGCTTCCGCGATGATCCAGGTGTCCTCCTTCAGGAGCACCCCGTCCGCCAGCATCTGCAACACCTTCTTTTCGTGTTCATGATCGTATGGCGGATCCATAAAAATGAAATCAAACTTGCGTCCTTCGCTCTTTAAGCGGATCAGTTCGGTAAAAACATCCCCTCGAAGCAAGCGTGCCTGATCTACCAGTTTCGTGAATTTCAGGTTCTCCACGATGCATTTCTGCGCTTCCGTCCGGTTCTCGACGAAGTAACAGTTCCGTGCACCGCGGCTGAGGGCTTCGATACCGATCGCACCGCTTCCGGAAAACAGATCCAGGAAATCCGCGCCTGCCAGATACGGCTGCAATATATTAAACAGTGTTTCTTTGATTCGGTCGGTCGTCGGACGCGTATCCATCCCGTCCGGCGTCTTTAACGGCAAATGTCTCGCCGTCCCCGCGATCACTCTCATGGCAATCTCCTTTATATTCTACAGTAAGTGTAATCTTCTTCCGAGCCGCTCGATGCGCTTGCCCATCGGAAGATCTGCGTATTCATTTTCATTGACCACGTGCATCTTCAATACAATGATCAGGTAGGCCAGCATGCCGATGAAAACCGAAAGTAACAGGGCGACGATCCTCGGCAGCACCTTTTGAATTCCAAGGTAGGAAAAATAAACGAGGGCGCCCATGATCAGCGATGCAAATAACGGGAAGATATAGGTCTGTTTGATCACATTCGCCGAGATCGGACGGTTGTGATACATGATCCTGCGGATATCGATGAGGTTCAGCGCACTCACGATCAGGCCGAATACCATATACGAGATCACGACGGCATATTCATCCAGTTCGAACACCTTGATCAATACCAGCAGCAAGCCAGTATGAATGAACAGGGCAATGATCGAGTTTTTGATCGGGATCGACATGCGTCCCAGACCATGCAGGATCGCATTTGTGATCGATGCCGCGGAAAATGCGACGATCGCACCGCAACCATAAACGATCAGCGTGGATGCATTACTCGCATCCTTCGGGAACAGAACGCGGATGATCGGTGTCGCAAGGACTGCCATTCCGATCATGCATGGGAACGAGATCATCAGGGTGAACTTCTTAACGATATTGATGCGGTGCGTCGCTTCCTCCATGTTCTTTACGGACGATGCCTGCGCGATGGCCGGGATCGCCGAGGAAGAAAGCGCCGTGGCAAAAGCGATCGGGATGTTTACCAGAAGCAGATATTTACCCGAGAAAACGCCCCATTTGCTAGCGATGATCTCGTCGGTCACTGCACGTGCGTGAAGCAACTGCGACATCAGGATGTTGTCGAGGAAATTCACAAGGTTGAAAATAATGGCGCTGACCGTGATCGGCATCAACGTAAGTAAGATCAACCGGCTCGCATTCGAACGGTTCAGGGTACGGTTCTTACTCTCCCGCTCACAGAGTTTACGGAACGAGGGATAATAAGCGCGCAAGAACAAAAGCAAGACGATGAGGCCTGCAACTGCGCCTGCAAGCGTACCGAGGGTACCGCCGGCCGCGCCGCCTGCAGCGGCATAGGAACCGTTGGTGTTCTGAAGCACCAGGTCGGTCTTATGGCCTTCTTTCGCAAGAATAACGACGCCGATGATACTAACGACCGCATTGACGATCTGCTCGACGATCTGTGAGATCGCCGTAATGACCATCGTGCCGAAGCCCTGGAAGAAACCTCGAAGGGCGCTCAAAAAGCTGACTACGAAGACCGTAGGCGCCAGGATCTGGATGGAACGTTTCGCAAGCGGCATGGAAAACCAATCAGCGAACCTGCCCGCTTCCAGATACAACAAAACGGAAAATATAAGTCCGAATAAAAACGAGATGAAAACAGCACAGAAAAAGAGCATGCGCGCGTTCTTATACTGACGCTTTGCGATGCGCTGTGAGATCAGTCGCGAGATCGCCTGCGGCATGCTGTAAGAAGAAAGCAACAATACGATGTTGTAGATCTGAAAAGCAGACGAATAATAACCCATGCCCTCATCTCCGATGATGTTCGTCATCGGTATGCGGTAAACGATACCGATCAGACGCACGAAGATGCCGGCAAAGGCCAATATCGCCCCCTGCACCAACATATTGTTTTCTGCTGATTTCTGCTTAGCCATGTTACTCATCCATTCCCATCGCGGTTCAGTCGGCTGAATCGCGTGTAATTCCGATCCTCTCTAAGATCGCTTCCTGGCGCTCTTCCATCACGCGCCGTTCTTCCTCTTCCATGTGGTCGTACCCCATGAGATGCAGCATGCTGTGGGCCACTAAAAACGCCAGTTCGCGCCGCACACTGTGGCCGTACTCCTTCGCCTGGGCGAACACATGCTCCACGGAGATCATGATATCGCCGAGCATTAGCTCGCCGGTATCCGGATGGAAGCAGTCTTCCTGCTCTTCGATATTCGAGAAATCCCCGGGTACATCGAAGAAGCAATTCGGAAATGATAAGACGTCGGTCGCCTTATCGATATTACGTGTTTCTTTGTTAACTTCATGTATATCTTCATCATCCGTCAGGACGACTTCCACATACACATCGTATTCACAATTCTCATGATCCAAAGCGGACTCGATGGTCTGCTCGATCACCTCTCGTACATCAAAGGAAAATGCGCTCTCGTCGGCGCGCTCAAATTCGATATCGATCGTCATTCTTTTCTGGTCCTCGATCCGGTCTGTGCCTTTGTTTTCGGTTTCGTCTGTGACTTCTCAAACTCTTCGTACGCTTCAACGATCCGCTGTACCAGAGGATGACGCACAACGTCCTGGTTCGTAAGTTCGCAGATCGAGATGCCTTCGACCCTACCCAGGATGCGAAGCGCCACGTCGAGGCCCGAGATCTCGCCTGCGGGCAAGTCCTTCTGCGTGCGGTCACCGGTCACGATGACCTTCGATCCGAAACCGATACGCGTCAGGAACATCTTCATCTGTGCAGGTGTCGTGTTTTGGGCTTCATCCAGGATGATGTAGGCATTATCCAGGGTACGGCCGCGCATGTAAGCGAGCGGCGCTACCTCGATCAAGCCCTTCTCCATGTTGTGGGCGAATGCATCCGCGCCCATGATCTGATACAAAGCATCGTAAAGCGGACGTAGGTACGGATCGACCTTTTGCTGCAGGTCACCGGGCAGGAAGCCGAGTTTCTCACCTGCTTCGATCGCCGGACGTGTCAGGATGATGCGGCCGACCTCGCCTTCTTTGAAAGCGCTGATCGCCATCGCCATGGCCAGGTAGGTCTTACCGGTTCCGGCAGGTCCCACGCCAAACACGATCATGTTCTTGCGGATGCTGTCCACGTATTTCTGCTGGCCCAGCGTCTTCGGCTTGATCGGTTTTCCTGATATCGTACGCGCGATGATATCGGTATCCATGTCCAGCATCTTCGCTTCGTCGTTATGCGGCGTTAAGGCCAATGCATAATCCACGTTCTGCTCAGTCACGATATTCCCCCGTTTTGCAAGTTCGGAAAGTGTTCCGAGCACACGCAACGCATGATCGATTTGCTCTTCGGGACCGATGACCTTCACCTCGTCATCGCGGGAAACGATGCTGACGTTTAATCTCTTCTCTATCTTCTTAGCAAAAACATCGAACTGACCGAACACATTTTGCTGTTGGTCGGTCGGTATCGGCAGTTTCTTGGAAATGATTCCCATTCAGTAAACTCCTATATGTGTAAATGGCACCTTTGAAAAGGACCTCTTGTTATTTTACCATTAATCCCATGGTTTTGTATAGCATTTTTCAAAAAAAATCCCCCGACAAAATCAAGTTCTGTCGGGGTCTTTATTCTCGTTTGCCATGCAAACCTTAAATGATCGTAAATGCTGTATCCGGAGATTAGTTATACTTACGCTTTCTGGCTGCTTCGGACTTCTTCTTGCGTCTTACGCTGGGCTTCTCGTAATGTTCTCTCTTGCGAATCTCCTGCTGGATGCCGGCCTTTGCGCAATTTCTCTTAAAACGACGTAATGCACTATCCAAGCTCTCGTTCTCTTTAACGATTACGTTCGACATTCTTCACCTGACCTCCCTCCGGTAGTGAAATAAAGTCACTTCTCGTGACTTGCACCTATACATTATATCATGTTTTTCAGGTTCGTCAACTACTTTTTGAATTTTATTTGATCTGATCTGCAAGTGCAGTCTTAACAGCCTCGAGTGCGTCCTTGATACCTGCCGCATTCTTACCGCCGGCCTGCGCCATATTCGGACGTCCGCCGCCGCCACCGCCTACGAAACCGGCGATCGCTTTGATCAGGTTTCCTGCATGTGCGCCTGCCTTCATGGCAGCATCGGTAGCCATGGAGATCAGGTTGACCTTACCACCCTCTACGGCACTGGCGATAACTACAACGCCTTCACCGATCTTATCCTTCAGGTTATCGCCGAGGTTACGAAGTTCGTTCATATCCACGCCGTCAACGTTGATCGCCAGGAGCTTCACGCCCTTGACTTCCGTTACCTGATCCATAACATCGCCCATCGCGTTGTTTGCAAGTTTGCTCTTCAGGCTCTCATTTTCCGAACGAAGCGCACGGATCTCTTCCTGCATCGCTTCGATACGGCCGATCAGGTTAGCCGTAGAGGTCTTAGCAGCTGCAGCAGCTTCCTTCAGAGCCTTCTCCTGCTCCTGATAATATTTCATCAGTCCGTTGCCGGTCAATGCTTCGATACGACGAACGCCCGCAGCAACGCCCTGCTCGGAAATGATCTTAAACGAATTGATCACGGAAGTGTTCGATACATGGGTACCGCCGCAGAACTCTACAGAGAAATCTCCCATGGATACGACACGTACGATCTCGCCGTACTTCTCGCCGAAGAGCATCATTGCCCCGATCTTACGTGCCTCATCGATCGGCATCTCGCGGGTAACGACCTGGATCGCTTCTGCGATCTTCTCGTTAACGATCTTCTCGACCTTTGCGATCTCTTCATCAGTCATGGCTGAGAAGTGTGTAAAGTCGAAACGAAGACGATCTTCGCCGACTAAAGAACCTGCCTGCGCAACGTGGCTGCCCAGAACCATCTGTAATGCCTTCTGAAGCAAATGCGTAGCACTGTGGTTGTTACAGGTATCGAGACGACGCTGTACATCGATCTTCATCGAAGCGGTGTCGCCAACCTTTATCATGCCCTTCGTGACCTTACCGACATGGCCGATCTTCTCACCCTGCAGCTGGATGGTCTCCTCAACTACGAACTCGCCATCCGCAGTTGTGATCACACCTGTATCACCGATCTGGCCACCCTTGGTAGCGTAGAAAGGCGTCTGATCCATGATGATCGTACCTTCCTGTCCGTCGGTCAATGCTTCTACGATCTCTTCTTCCGTTGTCAAAGCGAGAACCTTACCCTCAGCCTCAGTCTTATCGTATCCGATGAACTTCGAGGTGATCGCAGGATCGAGGGACTGGTAGATGGTAACATCTGCGCCGAGAAGGTTGGTCTTCTTATGAGCGGCACGCGCCTTATCCTTCTGCTCCTTCATGCAGGCATTGAAGCCTTCCTCATCCACGATGAAGCCCTTCTCCTCGAGGATCTCCTTTGTGAGATCGATCGGGAAGCCATAGGTGTCATAAAGTTTGAAGGTGTTCTCGCCGGAGAGGGTCTTCTCTCCGTTCTTATTCATCTCGTCTTCCATCTCAGCGAGGATGGTCAGTCCGAGGTCGATCGTCTTATTGAACTTATTCTCTTCTTCGGTCAATACCTTGAAGATCATATCCTTACGCTCTTCCAGTTCCGGATATCCGTCCTTAGAAAGCGCGATAACGGTCTTGGAAAGCTCTGCCAGGAAAGTACCCTGGATGCCGAGCAAACGGCCGTGACGGGCCGCACGACGAAGCAGACGGCGAAGTACGTAGCCGCGGCCTTCGTTCGAAGGCATGATACCATCGGAGATCATGAAGGAACAGGAACGGATGTGATCTGCTACGATACGCAAAGAAACGTCCTTCTTCGGATCCTCGAGATACTTGATGCCGCAAAGCTCGCTGATACGGTCGAGCAGGTTCTTGATCGTGTCTACGGAGAAGATGGAATCTACATCCTGTACGACAACGGCCAGACGCTCCAGGCCCATACCTGTATCGATGTTCTTCTGCGCCAGTTCGGTGTAATTACCCTTACCGTCGTTATTGAATTGTGAGAATACGTTGTTCCAAACCTCGATGAAACGGTCGCAATCGCAACCTACCTTACAATCGGGCTTGCCGCAGCCGTACTTCTCGCCACGGTCATAGTAGATCTCGGAGCAGGGACCGCAAGGGCCTTCACCGTGCTCCCAGAAGTTATCTTCCTTACCGAAGCGGAAAATGCGATCCGCAGGGATGCCGATCTCTTTATTCCAAATGTCGAATGCCTCATCATCATCCACGTAGATGGACGGATACAGACGGTTCGGGTCGAGGCCGACGGTCTGTGTCAGGAACTCCCAGGACCATGCGATCGCTTCGTGCTTGAAGTAATCACCGAAGGAGAAGTTACCGAGCATTTCGAAGAACGTACCGTGACGCGCGGTCTTACCGATGTTGTCGATATCGGGTGTACGGATACACTTCTGACAGGTCGTCACACGACGTCTCGGCGGGATCTCCTGCCCTGTAAAATACGGCTTTAACGGTGCCATACCGGAATTGATGATCAAAAGACTCTTGTCGTTATGCGGAACAAGAGAAAAGCTTTTCATAACAAGATGGCCTTTGTTTTCGAAGAACTTCAAAAACATCTGCCGCAGTTCATTTACACCATACTTTTCCATGATTGAAACTCCTGAATATTACTTCTCTTCTTTGGATTTCTTTGCATCCTTATGCATGCGGAATTTGGAACCGCAGATCGCTCCGGCGACTGCAACGCCGATCAAAACGATATACTTGCAAAATTCAACGCAAAACTCATTCCAGAAAGCACCCATCGCATTTCACCGTCCTTATCCAAGATGAATGAACGCCATTCTTTGACGTTCACTAACAAATACTAGCACAGCCACGTTTAAAATGCAAGTGTTATTTGGCCGTCATCCGGTGCATCTGCAGGAATATCATCCAAAAGTTCCTCACCGTCTGCGGCCGTCGTGGCCAATGTATCGCAGCGTTCGTTCAGTTCGTGCCCTGCGTGGCCCTTCACCCAGTTCCATTCGATCTTATGGGACTTCGCCGCTTCCAGCAGCCTCTCCCACAGTTCGCGGTTTTTTACGGGATCCTTTTTGCTGTTTTTCCAGCCCTTTTTGATCCAGTTTTCGATCCAGTTCTCATTGAACGCACGGACCAGATACTGGGAATCCGAATACAGCACAACTTCACAGGGCTCGGTCAATGCTTCGAGCCCGACGATGGCTGCCATCAACTCCATGCGGTTATTCGTCGTCTTCTTATATCCGGCCGAATACTCCCGCTCATGGAGGTTGCCTTTGCCGTCGACATATTGTACGACCGTGCCGTAGCCGCCCGGGCCTTCCGGATTGCCGCGTGCCGCGCCGTCGGTATAGATCGTGACTTTCTTCATGGTCCTCTCCTTTATCCTTCCAAGCGGCTTACATCTTCCGCCACTCACCTGTCTTTAAATAATTCTCTGCTGTCTTATCCGCACTCTCGATGATCTTTTCATCGTATCCGAGGATCTTCAGCAGTCGGATGGCGTTTCGTGTCGTCGCCCTGCCCTTATTTAGTACATAGTCGAAGGTAACATCATTGTCCGTGACCGTTTCTTTGAAATGATAGTTCTCGTACGTATCCTCTAAAAGATAGGTCAGTTCGATATCGTGGGTCGCCGCAAAGCAAAGGATGTTGCTCTGCGCCATATTCTCCAGGATCTGCGAGGAAGCCGCAACACGCTCCACGGTGTTCGTACCGCGCAGGACTTCATCGACGAAACAAAGCACCGGATTCTCGCCGTCCTTTGCATCCAGGATACGCTTCAGGGACTTGATCTCTACCATGTAATAGCTTTCATTATTCTGGAGATTATCCTTTAGCGCCATGGACGTATAGATGCGGTAAAACCGCGTGGTAAATGCATGGGCCGGCGCCGTGGCGATGGTCTGGGACAGGATCGCACACAGGGCGACTGTCTTGATGAATGTCGACTTACCGGAAGCATTCGATCCGGTCAGAAGCACGCACCGGCTTACATCGATATTGTTGGCAACGGGCGATGCAAGAAGCGGATGATAGCCGTCGGTCATGTCGATCTTAAGCTCCGGTCCGTTCACGAACGCAGGACGCGCATAGAAAGGAAGCGCTCTTCGATACGAAGCGACTGCCACAGTACACTCCAGGTAACCGATGATACGAAGAAGAGCTTCGATATCATCAGAATGATCCTTCACTAGGTTGATCGAGTTCTTAAACTGTATAAGGTCAATGTGTGTGATCAGGCGCACATAATCCATGATCATGTCGAGGGGACTGCCCCCTGCGGCCCGGTCGCCCGTTCCGATCAGTTTCGCTTTGGAAACGATCTTCGACAGAGGTTTCGCATGGCTCTCCAGGTCGTCCAGATACGAACGGATCTTCGGATCCATGCCATCCAGTTTCGCGATCTCGGATGCATTCGCGGCCAGGCGGACCAGATAGGCGATGCAGATAAAGTAAGAATCAAAAACCGCCTTCTCCGAATAATACTTGATGATGTTGAACGTGATCACACCGATCAAAAACAAAACTCCGAACTGCGGCACGATGGCGAAGGTCACGATCGAGGCGATCAAAAGGAAGATACACACATAGTCGATGACCTTACTCGTCGCTTCGAGTTCGCGAAACGAATCGATGTAATTTGAAAGGGAAAGCTTCACCGTATGTCCGATCGAGCAGAACTTCTCCTGCAACTTCAGGCGCTGCTCCTCGTTTTCATCCATCAGGGTAACGAGGGAATCGAACTCTTCCACCTCTTCGATCTTCTGCGACGGTGTACGGAGCATATAATACAAATACTCCTCACCGGCCGATGACTGCGTCAAGTTCATGGTTGAAAAGATGGTGTCCATATTGAGATCGTTCCAGGTGATATCGTCGACGATCTCCTTACCCTCTTTGTGGTTCTGGTAGTAATGGGCGATATTGGCCAGTTCGATCGGATCGTATACACGTGTATTGATATTTCCGTACTGTGCCTTCAGTTTCTCGATCCGCTTGCGTTTATTGTTCTTCGTCTGTTTCACGCCGACATAAGCCAGATACGCTAAAACGGCAATGATCGCAGCGATGACATAAAACATCGTGTGATCGGTCTTATCGGCAGTCAAACATAAAATCCATCGGTTCATTTACCGGGTTCCTCTCTTGCTCTTGATTTGCTTCAGATGACGGTCGAAATCTTCATAGATACGCTCCACATCCTCCACATATTTATAGACGCCGTCGCGGTATAAAATCTTACCGTCGATCACCGTCATCCGGACATTCGCCCCGCTCGCACTGTAGATAAGTTGCGGGACAATGTTTTCTTTCGGTTGCATATTCGGGGATCGCAGGCCCACCAGGATAAAGTCGGCTGCGTCACCGATATTTAGGTTCGCGATCTGTGTACCACCGTAAAGCACGCCCTCCAGAAATGCTTCATCGGGTACTGCGATCGCATCGCTCTCGCTCAGTTTGGAATACAACGCCGCCAGATAGATCTCTCGGAACATATCGAGCGCATTGTTGCTGGCGGGGCCATCCGTACCGAAGCCCAGCTTCACGCCGGCATCCAGGATCCGTTTATACGGCGCCATACCGCTGGCGAGTTTACCGTTCGAACCGGGATTGGAAATGATCCCGACGCCGTGTTCTTTCAGCAGTGTCAGGTCGCGATCCGACAGCCAAACACCATGGAAGATACCGCCGCCATGATCGAACAGACCCAGATCACAGAACAGTTCCACGGGACTCTTCCCATATCTCGCCTTACAGTCTTCGACTTCTTTTATTGTTTCCGACATGTGCGCATAGAACGGAGACTTCCATTCATGCGCCAGAGATGCCAGCATTTCCAGCATCGCAATGTCATTGGTATACTCCGCGTGCGCGCCGAGGCGGAAGCCGCCCATGGGCGATGTATACGTAGCATTAAGCCGGCGCATGCGGGATTCATTGTCCGAAAGGCTGCCGGTATAGAGGTTTACGTTACCGCAAAGCAGGAAACGCATCCCCATCTCACTGCAGGCTTTCGCCACACTATCCTCGAAATGATACATATCGAAGATCGTCGTCGTACCGTTTCGCAGATACTCCAGGATCGCGACCTTCGTGAAGGCTTCGACCGACTCCGCGTCGAGAAGTGCCTCCATCGGGAAGACTGCCTCGTTCAGCCAGCGCTCCAGCGGAAGCCCTTCTGCGTAGGAACGCAGGAAGGTCATCGGCGAATGCGTGTGCATATTCTTCATTCCGGGCATCAAAAGATCACCGCCGCAGTCAATCTCCTCGTCAAACTGCGGCGATGTGGTCGTGCGCAATATTTCAGAGGCTTCCGACTTCGGGCCGCGGAAGGTGATCTTCCCGCCGTCGCACCAGATCTCGCCTTCCTGCACGTAAAACACAGGAGTTTCGTCATCACGGATGCTCTCCGATAAAAGATTTGCATGGTAGAATCGTAAACGCATTCAAAAACCTCTATGATCAGGACTTACGAGCGAAGTCCTTCAGGATCGCCATCTTCTCGCCCAGGGCGGACATGTTCGGTATGAAGCCCATTAAGAAGTCTTCTCTCGACAGACCGTCGTGACAGGGAAAGGCTACACGGTTGCTGATGGTGCCGCGGTCCGGGTCGATGGTGAACATACCCGTCAGGCGGTCCGTGTTCAGCTTGCAAATGGTCTGGCACAGTTCATTTAAGCGGAACATATCTGCCTTAAACGAGGGCACGAAATCGATCGTGCAGACTTTGTTTCTGGCCAGCAGTTGAATATAGATATCCGTCGGCTCCTGCTTGATACTCATGCGTGTGATGAGGATCTTCACCAGATTATCCGGATGGTTCTGGACGGAAAACTTTATCTTGTTTTCTACGAAGAAATCACGGATGGTGGTCACAGATCTGCGGATAAACTTCTCCTGCGCTTCATCCATGGCGACGGGTTCACCGTTCTTATAAAACGCAAAAAGCTGTTTCTCGGCATCTTCCTGAGCCTTCTTTGCATTCGAAAGGAGGGATTTGTCATCCATTTTGGAAATGTAGATCGCGGTAGCCAGAGCGTTGTAACAGTTGTGCCTCGGATCCCCGCCCATATGGAGCAGGATATTCTGCAAAACCACGCCGAACAAAACGGGCCACTGTCTGGAACTCGTGCAGATCCGCGCCGTCATGTTCTCGAAGATGCCTTCCCAGCATTCCTTCATCTCTCTGTAAAGCGCATCCGGAAAATACGACTCGCAAAGCACCTTATTCAGTTTTCCGAGATCTGCCGTCTGCTCTGCGACGATATACTTAAGTTCGATCTCACCGGAGCGTCCGGGAGCGTTATCGTAGTACCCTTTCACGAAGGAGTAGACGCTGTATTTATTCTCCAGGAGGAAGAAGTTCAGATCGTCACCGTAGTAAAACGTACGGTCATCCTTCGTCTCGACCATGATCAGTGTCATGTCCGGTTCTTTCATGACCGCTCTGTGGGACGCATATCCGGCCAATGCAGATACGAGGGCCAGGCGTTTAATGGCATCCGTGATCTTCTCTTCGAACATCCGGACCATGCCGCCCGCCATGCCGGTGATCTGCTCCAGCTCCTGCTCCGTTATCTCCTTATCTTTCTTTTCGTAAAGCATACTTTACTCCATAATTCCCGACATCGGAATGGATCTAAGGAACGAAGTGACCAGAGCCGTAAAGCGCTCTTTTGCGACCGCAGCGGTCTCCTTCACTTCTTCATGTGACAAAACAGCGCCCGAGATCACTCCGCTGGCCATGTTGGTCACCAGTGATATTCCGCAGATCTCCATACCCATGTGGTGAGCTGCCATAGCCTCTATGACCGTACTCATGCCAACCAGGTCAGCGCCGAGTCTGGAAAGCATCCGTATCTCTGCCGGCGTCTCGTAGTTCGGTCCGGTCAGCTGCACATATACGCCCTCTTTCAGATCGATCTCCAGTTCCTTAGCACAACCTTTCAATGTATCGCGCAGCATCTCACTGTACACCAGCGACATATCGGGAAAACGAACGCCGAAACTGTCTTCGTTCGGTCCTATCAGCGGCGAAGGCATAAATGACGAAATATGGTCGCTGATGCTGACGAAATCACCGGGCCTATATGTCGGATTGATCCCGCCTGCCGCATTCGTCAGAAGCAGGATCTTCGCTCCCATTCGCCGCATCAGGCGGATCGGAAGCACGACCTTATCGACCGTATAGCCTTCGTAATAATGTACACGGCCCTTCATGCATACGACCTTCTTATCCCCGACCATTCCGAAAACAAAACGTCCGTCGTGACCGCTGACCGTAGACACAGGGAAACCTTCGATCTCGCTATAGGGGATCTCAGCCACCTTTATGAAAGCCTCGCTGTCGGCGTAGTCTCCCAGGCCTGAACCCAGGACCAGGGCTATGTCGGGTTCAAACGGAATCCTGTTGTTTACTTTCAGATCGAAATATTTATATTCAAGTTCTCTTTTTAAATCGGTCAAAATTATTTACTCCTTTATGAACTGGAAGCCTTTGAAATGGACCTTTTCGTGGAATACGAAGGTGAGTTCCTGAACGCCGCACAGTTTCTCCGGCAGATCGTATTCCTCGACCTGGTAGGTATTCCAGATAGATTTCTTATGATAGTGGAAGGTGCCTAAGCAGACGCCGTCCTCTCTCTTTCCTTTGTAGATCTCGAAGTCGATCGGTTCGGACGCCAGTTCGAAGATCGAAACCTGGATCCTCGAAGAACCATTCTCCCCGAAATCGATATTTCCGAAGGTCACTCCGCTGTCGCCCTCACGGTCGGTCGCGATCCCGCGTTCATTGCCGATCGTGATCTTTCCGAAGGTAGCCTCGTGGAATCCTGCAGAAATGAAATCATACGGATCTTTTGCTATCGCCCCCATACCCGTTACGGTAAATGTCTGGGACGTGTAAATGTCGACCTTATCGCCGCCGTTCTTCGTAGCCAGGCGTACCTGGAAGACACCATCTCCCAGTGCGGTAACGGTACATGCCAGCGGGTTCATCGGATCCGGAGTGATCTTTGCGATCTTCGTCGGAACACCGTTGATATCGGTAGCCTTCCAACGGAATTCAAAATAGGATGTATCCTCCGGATACAGGGCGGCATGCAACTCGATCGTATTCTGTTTCGGGCTCATCTCAAATCCGGACGGGCTGATGATCGCGATCTTACGCACCGGGATCTCATTCAGAATTGCGCCGGTAGATTCGATGTTTTCCATCTGGCAGCTGATGCCGGGGATCGGCTCCGCCTTGCGCGCATACAGGGTAACGCTCGCATCCGGAAGGGACGGGGAAGTTACCTGTACGTAGATATCGCCTTCCTCTTGCTTGGATGCGATCATCGCCAGGAGCTTACCGGAGAAGAGTCTGCGGCTCGTTCCCTTATACTCATCATAATCGGTGCTGTCGCCGTTATCGAGGCCTACCAGACGACCTGCTCCGGTAACATAGACATTGACACGGTTATTCGCATTTTCGACCGGATTTCCCTCCATGTCGATCATCGAGATCTCTACGAAGATCATATCCACACCGTCGCCATTCATAGACGTGCGATCCGGTGTCAGAACGATCTGTGTCGCATTACCGAAGGAACGCCGTTCCTCGCGACACAATTCATTATCAAATTCATCGTAAGCGATCGCAAGCAGTTTACCGTTTTGATACGGCATGCGATATTCGCATACGGTATGACGGCTCTTTTCATGGTCGATATTTCGCGGTCCGTCAACGAGTTCATCATTGAAGTAGAGCTCGATCTTCGGCGCATTACTGATCACGCGCACATCGATCATCTGACCGTCCGAGAAATCCCAGTACGGGCAGATATGGATCATCGGGGCATACCGGTAATCCGTCCACTCCGCCTGATACATGTAATACGAATCCTTCGGGAAACCTGCGGTATCCACCTGACCGAAGTAGGAATTCTTCGTCTGGTAAGGCGTAGGCTCACCGATGTAATCAAATCCGGACCAGATGAACTGACCCAAGGAAAACTCGCAGTCACGGTCATCGAAGATATTGGCATAGCAATTCTCCGATCCCCAGCTCGTCGTACTGTTACCGAGCGCCGAGCACTGCTCGTCATCATCACACAGGATGGGCTGACTCAGCGGGAAATGATAGATACCGCGGCTGGCTACGTTCGACGCGGTCTCGCTGCCGAAGATGATCCAGTCCGGGTGCTCTTCGTGTTGCTTCTGGTACAAGTACTCCGCGTAATTATATCCGACATACTTGAGTAAGTCCGCACTCTTCTGCGCACCTTCCCAAGGCATATAGTTCGATGCGAATGTGATGGGCGCATTGCCCCGGAAATCGTATTTCCGGACACATTCAATGAGTTTACGCGTGATTTCGGCGCCATGCTCGGGATCCTTATGAACGTCCGCGATCTCGTTGCCGATGGACCACATGAGCAAGGACGGATGGTTGTAATCCCTGCGGATCCAGTTCTTCACGTCCTCCTCATAGCAGTCTTTAAAGAAACGCGAATAGTCAAATTCGGTCTTCGGAAGCTCCCACATGTCGAAAGCTTCACTCATTACAAGAAAGCCCATTTCGTCACAGAGATCCATGATCTCGGGCGCGGGCATGTTGTGAGCGGTGCGGATGGCATTTACACCCATGGTTCGCATAATGGAAAGCTGACGCTTCGCAGCGACCGGGTTAAATGCGGCGCCGAGTGCACCCAGATCGTGGTGCATGCAAACGCCTTTGATCTTAATATGGCGGTCGTTCATGAACAGACCGCGATCGGTCGTGAATTCAAAGGTGCGGAAACCGATATTGCATGACATGTCATCGATCTCTTCCCCGTCTACGACCAGACTAGCTTCAACTTTATACAGGCGCGGGATCTCCAGCGTCCAAAGCGTAGGCTTGTAGACGGTCATGGAGACTTCACACTGTTCGAAACGGAAGCACTCCTTGATGGCGTTTGCGATATCATTGCCCTCCGCATCCAGGACGCGGAAGCACAGGATGCCGTCGCAAGTCGCCAGCGCAGAAGCCGTTACTTCAAAATTCGTTCCGATGCGCTGCGTGGACACGTACAGGCTGTCGGATGCTATATGGAACGGGTGGCGGGAAATGAGCCATACGTTCCGGTAAATGCCGGCGCCGGAATACCAACGGGTATTCGGCGACTCGTAGATGACCGAAACATGGATCTCGTTCTCACCGACCGTCAAAAAGTCCGTGATGTCGAACTCAAATGTCACATAACCGTATTTGCGGTTGCCGACCTCTTCCCCGTTTACGTAGACCGTGGTGTTCATGTATGCGCCGTCAAAGCGGATATACACACGATCCAAAGACGGTACGTAAGAGAAGCGTTTACGATACCATCCCTCGCAATTCTCGTAGAGATCCTTCGTTTGCCAGATCAGGAAATCATGCGGAATATCCACCGGTGTCCAAACGACATCGATGTCCGTCATGATCCCGGCGATCGTCTGGCCGAGACTCTGCTTGGTGAACTCCCATCCGTCATTAAATAGTCTTTTTGTGTCCATCTCCATCCTCGCTTATTTTAGATTTCTGATCTTGAAATTCTTCTCAGCCTCTCTTTTCTGATCTTTTTTTGCGATGTCTTCGCGTTTGTCGTAGAGTTTCTTACCCTGTGCCAAACCGATCTCCACCTTCACCAGACTACCCTTAAAATACACTTGAAGCGGAACCACCGTGAATCCTTTTTGTGCCATCTTCCCCGCCCACTTGTTGATCTCATAGCGATGCAACAAGAGTTTGCGCACACGTAGCGGGTCCTTGTTGAAGATGTTTCCCTTTTCATAAGGGGAAATATGCATGTTGTAGATGTAGAGTTCCCCCTTATCCATCCGGATAAACGACTCTTTGAGACTGCATTTTCCCATGCGCATGGATTTTACTTCCGTGCCGGCAAGTGCGATCCCGACTTCCAGTTTATCGTGTATAAAATAGTCATGGTAGGCCTTTTTATTATTCGCGATCAGCTTAATACTGTCCTTTCCCATGTCTTATCCTTTCAATCACTTGATTTCCATACTTTCCTAAGGTAAATCATACCACAATTCCTCTGTTCCGTAAAGAGGAAGCGGCGAGAATCACCTTTCGGAATTCTTACGTTTTTTGGTATTTTCGACCAGGCCGAATACGACCTGTGACATCGCCGGATCCACATCCAGAACTTCTACTTTTACGCGTTCTCCGAGGGTGAACACGCGTCCCGTACGCTCGCCGACCAGGCGGTAATGCTGAGGATCCAAAACGTAATGGTCGCTCAGGCTCGTTAACTTAATGATACCTTCAACGGTATTGTAGAGTTCCACGAATATGCCACCATTCGTAACACCGCTGATCACGCCCTTGTGGATCCGTCCGATCTCGCTCTGCATGTACAGAGCCTTGAAGTATTTCATGACCTCCCGCTCTGCTTCCGCAGCCTTCCGCTCTGTTGCCGAGCAATGTGCGGCGATCTCGCCGAGCGTGCTTTCGCTGATCTTGCATTCGCCGCTCTGGGCACAGGCCTTCAGGATGCGGTGGATCTGCAGGTCCGGATAACGCCGGATCGGGGATGTAAAGTGTGTATACTGGTCCATTGCAAGGCCGAAGTGCCCCAGGCATTCATTGCCATAACGGGCCTGTTTCATGCAACGCAACAAAACCCGGTGGATCAACGGGCCTTCCGCCTCATGTGCCGTTGCATCCAGTACCTGCTGAAGTTTCTTCGGATGGATCTCGTTCTGAATATGCAAAGTAAGGCCGAATCCTCCGAGGAAGGTCGCAAACTCCTGCATCTTCTCATCGGTCGGCGCTTCATGGTTACGGTATAAGAACGGCAGGCTCTGCCAGTACGCGAGCTTAGCGATCGTTTCATTTGCCGCAAGCATGAAATCCTCGATCATATCCGTGGCAATGGAACGCTTATACGGATAGATCTCGACCGGATAACCGTTCTCATCCAGGATCGCCTTCGGTTCCGGGAAATCAAAATCGATCGCACCGTGCTGCTTCCTGCGCTTACGGATCAACGCCGACAGCTTAGCCATCGTCTGAAACATCGGGATCAGGCTCTCACAATCGGTTTTCAGGGCTTCGTCGGCCGTATCCTCAAGAAGAGCCGTGACCTCTTTGTAGGACATTCTGCGTGTCACGCGGATCACACTTTCGACCACACGGTGATCGAGGATCCTTCCCTGGTCGTCTACGGTCATCAGACAGCTCATGGCCAGACGGTCCACACCTGCATTCAGGGAGCAGATCTCATTGGACAGTTCTTTCGGAAGCATCGGGATCACACGATCCGGAAAATATACGCTGTTACCGCGATTTTTCGCCTCCGTATCGAGAGCCGAGCCTTCTTTCACATAGTGGGAAACGTCCGCGATATGAACGCCCAGTGAATAGGTCCCGTCCGCATTTTCCGTAACCGAAACGCCGTCGTCGAGGTCCTTTGCGTCCTCTCCGTCGATCGTCACGATAACTTCTTTACGTAGGTCCTCACGTCCCTCGATATCCTGCTCCGAAACATACGGAGGGATTGCGCGTGCCTCGCGGATGACCTCCTCGGGAAATGCTGCAGGCAGGCCATAAGCCAGAATGGTCCCTTCGATGTCGGTGCGCGGGTCGGCAGCATCGCCCAATACGCTGAGGATCTCACCCTCCGGATTACGCTTCTGATCACCGAAATCCGTGATCTTCACCCAAACCTTACTGTGGTCCTGCGCCTCGCCGATCGCTTCCTTCGGGATGTAGATATCCTTCATGAAACGATTTCGCTCGGGAATAACAAAACCATAGGAATTCTTCATGACCAGCGTTCCCAAAACCGTTTCATTCGCACGCTGAAGAACAGCCGTGACCTTACCGACCGGGTGCTTATCCCCCGTGTATAGGATCACCGCCTCTACCTCATCCTTATGCATGGCTCCGTTTACATTCTTCGCCTCAATATAGATGTCCGGGATGTCAGAAGACTCTCCTGCCTCACCGGACGCTGTCTGTTTTACAAAACCGAAGCCGCGGGCGGATGCAAAAAACGTGCCGCGGATCTTCGTGTCGGCCTCGCAATTCGAATATGCGCCGGCCTTTACCGCAAAGTATTTTCCGTGGTTTGTCACATTGATCCGGCCGTCACGTATCATACCCTGCAAGATATCGGCGAACTCTTCCCTTTTATCCTTCGGGATATCCAGAAGGATCGCCAACTCTTTTAATTTCATTGGTTTATAAGCCTCGGACGTAAACACGTCCATCAGCTGTTTCGTCTTATCTTCCATTTTCTTTTCTGTACCTCAAAATAAAAAACACTCTATGCGATCATGCTCGGCATAGAGTGTTTGGTAATTCTTCAATCAATTATTCAGCTTCAGTTGCTGCTACAGTTGTTGCTTCCGCTGTCGCATCCGCACCGGCCTCCGTAGTAGTCTCTACGTTGGTATTGTTATTGTTAACTGTATCAGCTACTGCAGTCTTATTGAATAAACTGCTGTTCAAAAGCAGACATACTACAAAGAAGAAAACAACCAACCAAGTGGTGGCTTTCTGAAGTTTGCCTTCCATCGAACGCGCTTTATTTTTTCCCCAATAGGAGTCAGCCATACCGCTGATAGAACCCGTCAAACCTGCAGATTTACCTTCCTGCATCATAACGAGAAGCGTTATAGCCAGCCCGAGAATTACTAATACTATACCGAGAATAAACTCTAAAACATCCATGGTCTCACCTCCACATAAGAATTTATCATATGAACGCGGAAAATGCAAGCAAAAATTTGCGTTTTTTATTTTTCCCCTTTAGTTTCACTCTTTGGAGCGTTTTTTTCGTCCTTTTCGTCCTCTTTATTATCCTTTTTCTTAACGAACATACCGAGGAAAAACATCACAAATCCGAAGAGTATGAAGCCGGCAGCGATGATCAAAACGAGTTTTTGCAGATCCCGGATCTCCTGATCGTCCGAACCATCCTGCGCAGTCTTTGTGTCCTGCCCCTTCGTCTGCGGTTGTGTGATCTCCTCCGTAGGAGCCTCGGTAGGCGCCTGTGTCGTAGCCTCCGTCTCCGGAGCCGTCGTGGTCTCTTCCGGTTTCTCAGCCACATTTACAAAAAATACAGTCTCGATACCTTCATAGGTGACCTTGATCGTGTTATCTCCCTCTTTCAATTCATCGTCAGGGAGTTCCACGTCATCTGTGACCTCAACTTTCGTACCGTCTTTGTAGATGGCATAAACGGTAATATCTTCTGACGTAATGCTGTCGCCGACATACTTAGCGCCGCCGATATATTTAAGTTCCAGTTTTTCGGGAACTTCTTTCGTCGTCTCTTCCTCGGTAGTCTCTTCTTCCGTCGTATCGGCTTCCGTAGTGTCCGCCTCGGTCGTATCTGCCTCCGTAGACTCTTCCGTCTCCTCCGCTGTCGAAATCTCAGCAGTGGTCGGTTCCGCAGTTGTAGGCGCCTGCGTGGGCGCTTGTGTAGGAGCCTCGGTGGGCGCCTGGGTCGGTGCTTCCGTAGGCGGTTGTGTAGGCGCCTGGGTAGGAGCCTCGGTAGGCTTTGAAGCCACCTCAACTACATAATCCTGGGTCAATGTCCCATAGACAAAGGTCACTGTATTCTTTCCGGCTTTCAACGGTTTTTCGGCATCTTTGATAGCCCATCCATCGACTGCTACGGTCTTTCCGTTATTAAACTTCACCTTTACGATGAAATCATTCCCGTTAAATGTATCGCCCTCGGTCTTAACCGTAAATTTATTACTTATGATCATCTCCTGTGCGATCAGTTTCGTAGCATTGACAGGGATCTTCTCAGTCTTTCCGCCGAACGAAACAACGATATCGTTCGTTCCTGCAGAAAGCTTATTCGTAGAAAGCGTTATCGATGAAGTAACGTTTTTCGTAGAATTATCACTATATTTAGCGATGACCTTAAAGTCAGCAGCACTTATCGGATCATTCTCAAACTTCTGCCCGCCTATATAGGTAACAGTGATCGAACTCAAGACAACTTTGGTTTCGCAATTCAGATCATAGTAAGCAGACTTTCCGCCATACGTAACCGTGATCCTGTTTTTACCGGCCTGTGTCAACGTTGTGGGCGAAACCGTAATGCTTCCGCCTTCCACCTTCGTACTGCCATCGCTATATGTACCGATCACGACGAAATCCGAAGCACTGATCGTATCGCCGACATATTTTTTGCCGCCATTGTATTGCAATTCGATACTCTCAAGCGTAGCCGGCTTCGTAGCATTTACTGTGACTGTTGCCGACTTACCTTCATAGGTAACAGCGATGCTGTTAGCCCCCTCAACGAGTTGGTTTGCCGCAACAGAGAATCCGCTCGTAATAGGCTGTGTCGATCCATCACTATACTTAGCCGTTACGGAAACTTCCGCCGCATTGACCGACTGGCCGACCAGTTTAGCGCCACCAGTATACTGCGCTACGATTTCGGACAATGTAACCTGAACCGGATTTCCGACCGTGATCTGGAAGGATGTGGACTTACCCTGATATGTAACAGTAACTGTTTCCACCGCATCGATATTAGGATTATATCCAGATACGCTGTAACCATCGATTATTTTACCCGGATCAAACAACGGCAGGTAGGAAGTTCCAAGGGAAGCATTCGACATCGTGACTAAAGCCATAATGCCGGTATCCGCTAAGGATGTCCCCTTTTTCACCTGCGCAGGGAGCGAGTTAGGATCGATCTTAATGGATTTTACATTGAAACCGCCGATAAACAGCTGAGACCAATAATACTTATAATTACTGCTTACATTAACGTGACCAATACCCATGTGTGTAAAGGCAGGGTTAAGCATGTTATCAAGATGTCCTTCACTGTTATACCACTGGTTGTAAGTTCCCTCGACAGAATTATTACCATCAGCGATATTTTCACCATAAGCATACCACGGGATATCGTCCGAAGTATCGGCAGTGTCCTGGTTAAAAAGATCGTCGAAAGTTTTCCCATTAGGCCGAAGGTGATTAAAATCGTTAGAGATCTCCTCTGCCCGCGTCATAGCAGGATAGTCGCTTAGAAGGATCGAGTATGTGATCGGCGCAACATTAAAACTAGCCCGAACATTATTGACCAGACGTGTCATGGCCAGGCCTTCACCGATCACGGCATCCGATACTTTCTTTCCAGCAGCATAAGCCTTGGTTGGCGGATACGCTAAACCAAGGCTTACTACCATCAGTATGACCATTACAAAGGATGTGATCTTTTTTGTTCTCATTCTTACTTTCCGCAGCAATGCTTATATTTCTTACCGGAACCGCAAGGGCAGGGATCGTTACGACCGATCTTCGCCGGCTTTACGATCGTCGTGGACTTCTTCTGCTCCTTATAAAGCTCAGCCTGGCGCTCTTTCGTCAGGTGACGCTCCCACTCGGGCAATGTATACAGCCACTCCGCCTTAGCGGCAACCATGTTCTTATACAGAAGCTCTTTGTCGTAATCGAAGGAAACAACGGTGTCTTCTTCCATCGTATCGATCGGGTTCTTTGTAACCAGGCTGTCGTCGATACCGTCGATGACACCGGTCATGACCATAACAGAAACATCAAACTCCTTCGCAAGATCTGCAACGGTTCCGGAGATCACTTCGTCGGTAGACAGGAGTTTCTTATAGAAGCCCTGTTCGAGTGTGAAGTAGCCTGCCCAGAACTTCTCATCGTCCTGCGGTGTACGCTGTGTCTCGTATGCAAGTTTACGCCAATTTGCCAAAATTCCCATGTTAAATAACCTCTTAATTACTTAGTTTTATAGTAAAGCCATAGGCTTACCGTCATTCGTATCGTGATCCGTCCCGGCAAATGCCTGCGCCAGGCGATCACGGTCGTTCTCATCCAGTCCGGAGAAATATGCATCCGCTCTTGAGACCGCCTTGGTAAATACGTCGGCATCCTCAAAAACATCACCGATCCGGAATACGAGAGAACCACTTTGTTTGTGTCCGAATAGCTGTCCCGGACCTCGCATCTTCAGATCCTGCTCTGCGATGTAGAAGCCGTCATTGGAATGATTGAGAACATCCAGTCGATCATTTTCCGCAGAAGAACCTTCCGTCTGAACGAATATGCAGTAGGACTGCGCATCACCACGTCCGACACGGCCTCTGAGCTGATGCAAAGAAGCCAGGCCGAAGCGCTGTGCATCCTCGATCATCATGACCGTCGCGTTCGGAACGTCGACGCCTACCTCGACAACGATGGTCGAGACCAGAATATCCACGGAATGCTCGAGAAATGCCTGCATGATGCGGTTTTTCTCGGCATCCGACATCCGTCCGTGCAGAATCTCAACGCGCGCATTGGGGATATTCCCACGGATGGTCTCCGCATAATCGGTAACATTTGTGCCCGTCATGAGCTCGCTCTCTTCGACTAAGGGACAGATCACATAGGCCTGATGGCCTGCCTCGATCTGCTTCTCGATAAAGCGATAGGCCTGCGGCCGGTACCCCGTATCCACCACACAGTTCTTGATGGGAAGGCGGTTCGCAGGTTTTTCATCGATCACGGAGATGCTCAGGTCTCCATACAGGATCATACCGAGCGTACGCGGGATGGGTGTAGCACTCATTACACAGACATGCGGGTGAAGCCCCTTATCGGTGAGATTCTTTCGCTGTTCAACACCGAAGCGATGCTGTTCGTCGGTGATTACAAGCGCAAGCTTCTCAGGCAATACCTTCTCCTGGAACAGGGCGTGCGTGCCGACCACGATGTCGAGCTCGCCGTCTTCCAGTTTACGGTAAATGTTTGTCTTCTCTTTCGCTGATACAGAGCCTGCCAGAAAACCGATCCGAAGCGGCAGTTTGTACTCCTCCGCCCACGCGGTGAAGTTCTGGTAATGCTGGTGCGCCAGCACCTGCGTCGGTGCCATCAAAAAGCCCTGATAGCCGGACAATGCAGTCTCGTACAAAAGGAGAAATGCAACGATCGTCTTGCCGCTTCCGACATCACCCTGCAACAAACGGTGCATGGTGTCAGGTCCGGTGATCTCCGCCCGCATCTGCTCCCAGGCACGTTTCTGCGCTCCGGTAAGCGAATACGGAAGCTGCCCGATAAAACGGTCGACCTCTTCATGTTTTCGCAAGTTCGGGTAGGCATTCTTCACGCCCGCATACGTTTTACGGATGAGTCTGAGCATCAGCGCAAAACGATAGAACTCACGAAAACAAAGCGACTTACGGCACTGATCATGATCTTCCTGATCTTTCGGAAAATGTATGTGCCCGATCGCCTGTCTTACCGGTAGGAGATCCTCCTCTCGGATCAACGCATCGTCGAATCCGACAGGTTCAGTATACTCGATTTCAGGAAGATTATCAATAGCCTGCAAAACACATTTGATAAGTAATTTTCTCGAAATGCCCTTACACAAAGGGTAGATCGGAAGCATCTTTCCCATCTGTGGTTTGTAGTCTTCCGGTTTGAAATACTCGGGCTGTTCGAACGTTACACGCGACCCGCGGATCTCGGATATACGGCCGCGGAATATATAGGTATCGTTTGCATGGAACAGCGCCCGTACAAAGGGTGCATTGTACCAGATCAGGGTAAACTCCCGCCCATCGATATCCTCAGCGCTCGTGATCGCAATGGTAAGGTTTCCCTTCTTCTTCAGAACGACGCCCTTTTTGATCCTTCCGTACACGGAAACGATGCCGGAGGCTCCCTCAAAGGACGCACTCTTACTGACCGCTTCACGAAGTGTAACCGGTTTCTCATAGACCTCATAATCTCTCGGAAAATACATCAGAAGATCTTCGACGGTCTCGATATGCAATTTGTGAAACAGCAAGGCCGTCTTGCTGCCGATGCCCTTCAGGCTTTCGATTGGATCGGTCTTCTTCATGTATCGTCCTCGTATGTGAAAACGAGGTAAAAACGAAACCGTCTTTACCTCGAAAGCATCACTCTACCGATACGATGTAATAGTAGATCGGCTGTCCGCCTTTCTGTACGAATACATCAAAATCGGGATATTCCTTCTCCAAAGTCTCACGGAAGCTGTCCGCCGACTCTTCGGAGATATCGTCGCCATAATATACGTTCAAAAGAACGCTGTCTTCGTCTACCATCTTGCTGATCATCTCAAGCGCGGTCTCATTGATGTCGGAACCGACTGCCAGGATGGAATGATCCGACAGACCCATGATATCATTTTCCTTGATATCCACACCGTCGATCTGCGTGTTGCGGACCGCATAGGTCACGGATCCGGACTTGACGTTCTGGATTTCACTGCACATCGTCTCGAAGTTCTCCTCAGGGGAAGAAGTCGAGATGAAGTTCACCAGAGCGGAAACTCCCTGCGGGATGTTCTTCGTCGGGATCACGTAGATCTTGCGATCCTTCGTAAGAGCTGCCGCCTGGTTTGCTGCCATGATGATGTTGCCGTTATTCGGAAGCAGGTAGATGGTGTCGGCAGGAACCTTCTCGATCGCGGACAGGAAGTCTTCCGTGCTCGGATTCATGGTCTGACCGCCGGAAATGATGTAATCCACGCCAAGGCTGGTAAATACCTCAGATAGTCCGTCGCCAACAGAAACGGAGATGAACCCGTAAGGCTTACGCTTCTCAGGAGCCTTTGCCTTCTTCTCAGCTTCTGCCTTCTGCTGCGCAGCAAGCTTCTCTGCATCCTTAAAGAGTTTTTCGGTATGCTCCAGACGCATGTTGTCGATCTTCATCTTATCGAGCTGACCGATCTGTACCGCTCTGGAAAATGCCTTACCGGGATCGTTGGTATGTACGTGAACCTTGATCAGGTCATCAGTGCACACACAAACTACGGAATTACCGATGGACATCAGGAAATCTTTGAACTCCTGCTCTTCCTGCTCGGAGAACTCACGATCCAGCATAATGATGAACTCGGTACAATAACCGAACTCGATATCTGCTGTTTCGATATCCGCCTTAGGAATGTTATGCATCATAACATTCAAGCCCTTAGCAGCCTCGATATGGATCGGGATCTCGATACCGCAGTACGCATCGTATGCGCCCTTGATCACGGTCATAAGGCCTGTACCGCCCGAATCGACAACGCCGGCTTCCTTCAGAACGGGAAGCAGATCCGGTGTAGACTCCAGAGCGATATCGCCCTCTTTGATCAATTCCTGCATGAACTCATTCATGTCCGTGCAAGTCTTGCTTAATTCTTCTGCCTTCTCCGAGATGCAACGGGCTACGGTCAGGATCGTGCCCTCCTTCGGAGACATGACCGCACGATAAGCGGTCTCAGTCGCGCGCACCAGGGCGTCCGTCAGCGTAGGAACGTCGATCGCATTGGCCGTGCGAACTACCTTCGTAAATCCGCGCAAAAGCTGTGAAAGGATAACGCCGGAATTACCGCGCGCGCCGCGCATAGTCTCCGAAGAGATCGTCTTACACAGACTCTCGAAAGTGTATTCGCTTTTCTCCATGCCGGAAACTGCTTTCGCAGCTGCCATGATGGTCAGCGTCATGTTGGTACCCGTATCACCGTCCGGAACGGGAAATACGTTTAATTCATTGATGATTTCTTTTTTGTTCTCCAGGTTCTGGGCACCTGCCAGAAACATCTTGGAAAACAGCTGTACGTCAATCGTGTTGTCCAAAACAAAAACCTCCAAGCGGGATCATCGTATCATCAGTCGATAACACGGATGCCTTCCACTAAAACATTGATCTTCTTCACTTTCATTCCGGTCAATGACTCCAGCTTATAGCGTACGTTGGAGACCAGATTCGCCGAAACGGAAGAAATGCTGACGCCGTAGGCAACGATCACATGGAAATCGATCACAAGTTCATTATTCTCGATGGATACGTTGACACCGTGAGTCAGGCTTTCTCTCTTGAGCAATTTGACGATACCGTCTTTCATGTTGATGGCAGCCATACCAACGATACCAAAGCACTCGCAGGCGCTGGCGCCGGCGTACTTCGCGATGACATCCTGGTCGATATGAAGCTCACCATTTGCATTCTTGATAATGCCTTTCATCTGTAAAACCTCGCTTTCTGACAGTGAAGCCTGTACTATTATAATCGATTATCCCCGAAAAGGGAATAACTTTTTTCAATTTCTTTCATTTTCCGCTTGCAAAACGGACGGACTTCTGTTATTATATCAATGTTGCGTATGCGCACAGGTGTTTTACGCCTGCATATGAATGCTAATTAATTCGGATTGCCGATTGGTAAGGAGGTGCTATCATGGCAAAATGTGATATTTGTGGTAAGGGTGCTCATTTCGGCTGCAACGTCAGCCACTCTCATAGAAGATCCAACAAGATGTGGAAGTCCAACATTCGTACCGTTCGTGTGAAGATCGGTGAGAGTGCTCAGAAGGTTCACATCTGCACTTCTTGCTTGAAGTCAGGCTATGTTGAAAGAGCTTAATGATAACAGCAATCCTTAAATAAACGATTTAAATTTGTCCGAACCGGACGCACATGGCGCCGGGTTCGGACATATTTTTTTACTCGAATTCTTCTTTATCTTTGATCTCGTCGATCTTCTCCTGCACCTCAGGGCTTTCCTTCTTGGTGAACTTATTGATCAGATCGGGAACCATATCCACGAGTTTGCTTACAGTATCTGCGTTCTTCACGCTGATCATACGTGTGTAGCCATCCTTAATGATCAGGACTGCGCTGGGGCTCATCTTACCGTTCATACCGCCGGCACCGCGTTCCTTCGTCTCACCGATGAATGCACCTGCGCCCATACCGAAAGAAACGTCGATCAAAGGCAGAATGATCGTATCGCCTACCTGGATCGCGTCACCTACAACGGTCTTGGATGATACAAAACCATCCATGCCCTTAAACAAACTGTCTACTGTCTCTCTCAAAGAGTTCTCTTTCGCCATTTTCTATATCCTCCTGATCAGTGTTTTCTTAATTTCTTAAAGTCTTTCCATACTCTCCGGCAATCCTTCTTAAACAGGATCGGGACCGCTCTTGCAACGACTGCCATCAGAATGATGCGTCCTTTTATCTCGATCTCGCCGTCGATGATGGTGTGGTCCGCGCCGAATACCGGCTGGACGTCGATCGCTTTATAATATACCGGATAAAGCATTCCGCTGTATCCGCAGATCATACCCATCGTCTTCGGATCGCGCAGGCCGTACTTTACGTAGCCCTTGCACTTCCGCGGCCGGATGGATTTTAATATCTTCACCAGCTTCTTGCCGACATATTTGGCGGCCCGCTTTGTGTGCTCCTGTGTGGCGAAATCCACATACCGGTCGACCATTTCTTTCTTCTCGGTGACGGTCTTGCAGATCTGCTCGCCCTTTGCTTTCAACCCTTCCAGTTTCGCGCCGATGCCGGAAGCCGCCTCCGTCTCTTCGACGGCGATCTCTGCTTCTTCCGCAGTTTCGGCATCCTCCGCTTCTGCTTTCGCCTCTTCGGTGCTTTCTTCGGAAGTCGACTGTTTTTCGTCAGCCTCAGGACCTGCTTCGTTTGCATCTGAGGTCTCAGCATTTTCCGCCGTTACCGTGATGCTTTCATTTCCTTCTTCCGCGGTCAATGCTTCGGACTCTGCCTTCGCTTCCGCATTTTCCGCGAAGCTCTCGGCGTCGGCCAGCAGCTGCGCCGACTGGTCTGGAAGCGCAGGTTCAGCATTATCCGCGACTACTTCTGAAGTCTTCTTTCCGAAGTCTTTTTCCATCAGTTTCTTCTTGATAAACAGGATCCTCAATATACCGAGGAGCTTTTTATCTTTAAACGTGACGCGCGCCACAACGGCCCGCAGCCAAAAGTGGAATTTGACTTCCGCAAACGGTTCATCATGATAGGAAGCGTTGACCTGATATCGAAACGGCGTGATCAAAATGACCAGAACCAGGAACAGTATCAAACCGAGGATACAAAGCAGCGTGATACCGATGATCTTCAAGATCAACCATACAATGCCCAAGTACGATCACACCCTCTCTGCTTTCGGCTCGAAGTACTCCTGTATGTGGAGCGCTCCGGTACTGCCGTAGACATCCTCGATGATCTTCTGCGCGACTGCAAAGGCTTCGTCCTTACCGAGCGCGATACCGAGGATCAGTTGATCCTGTTCCTGAAAATACGGCTGGAGAAAAACATAACCGGGATAAATATCCAAGAGGTTCTTCGGGTTCGAAGCCAGCGTGATCAGGAACACGTCCTTCATGTACCGTCCGTGTTTTACACGGGAAACGATACGGAAACGTTTAGAGCGCGCAGACTCGCCTGTATACAATTTACGATACCACTTCATCTCCGCGCTCCTCTCTTTAAAATTCTATAAACATTTTAACCGATTTCGATCTGATTTGCAACAATAAATCCGTTACGCCTCGGCATCGGTCCCGTCTTCGTCGTCCTCAAATGCATCTTCGTCTTCGTCGTAGGAATCATCCTCCTCATATGCATACATCGTATCCAGGATATTCTCCGCGTAAACGGCTCTCTCCTTCGGATCGCTGCAGCCGCTGAGGGAAGCGATGATATAGTCTTTCAGGTTCTTTACATTTGAGAAATTGGAAGGCAGATAGCCGAGCACGCGGGACATGATCGCGCGTGCAACGACCTTCTCTACGCCGCGCAGGCGCACATCCAGTTCATTTTGCAATTTGGCAAATTCCACGGCAACATCGGTCTTCTCGCAAACGCCCTGCGGCTTCTCTTCGCGGTTTAAGTCCGAATAGTTATTGACCGAAAGCAGTTCGCAGAGATTGCGAAGGCGAAGGATCTCGTCCTTCTTATCGGATGCTTCGGTGTAGCTGTTGCTGTGGAGCAGGTTATCGATGGAACCTTCGATCTCGTACATTTCTTCGAGAAGCGGCTCCTGCACGCCTTCCAGCATGACCAGGCGGTCCATCAAAGTCTCGATCAGTTCGACATTTTCCTCGAAGGTAAATGCTTCCATGACCTTCTGAAGGATCTCGCGGGATACCGCGGAAGACTCGGAATCCTCATCTGCCTTCGACATCGCGATAACGAGAAGCTCGTTCGTAATGGTCGCCAGAACGTTGATCAGGTCGATCAGCATGGACAGATAGGAAAAACACTCGTTGATCGTGTAAGCCGCGGTCGCATAGTCGTCCGCGGAAATGTGTGCGTAGTCGAGATCTTCGAACTTCTTGAGATATTCTGCCAGTTCCGGGAAGAACTCCTGCATGCCTTCAGGCTCGTAGAGACCGGCTGCATTACGCACGGTGTATAAAAAGTCATCCAGCGACGAACGGTCCGAACCGATGTAGACCGAAAGGCCGTCGGAAATATGCTCATAAAACTTGATACGGGTCATGCGGACGGGAAGTTCACTGATGATCTCCATCATCAGGGTCTTCAGGGAAGCATTGTCCTTCTCTTTTACCAACTGGTTAACGACCTGTTCCGCAAACTCTTCGGTGTCGAACGCAGGGTCCGGAGTCACTTCTTCGAACTGTGCACGCAAGGAAGAAATCACCTTCGCATAGATCGAATAACGGTCGTTGTAGACCATCAGGCAGTCCATATGCTTCTTCAAGCGGTCACGCAGATCCATGAGTCCTGCCTCAGCATCCGCAGGCTTCTCCAAAAGCGTTTTCGCGAGCGAAAACATCTCTTTACCCAAAAGGACCACCTCTTCGTTCTCGAGGATCTTCTCATCCTGAGAAAGTCCGACAAACTCATAGGCGGCCGATGCATACGCCAGCTTTTGTGCCAGCATTTCTATTTCTTTGACGTAGGATGCGCGGTTCGTCGCCTCATCCTTATTTTTGATCATGTTACGTTCGTAGGTTTTATACTTATACTGATTCATCTGGTCAGACCCCTTTAACTACCTCAACGGCGTTCGCGATCGCGGTCTCCACCGCCTGTGCGCGTACCGCCGCGCGGTCACCGGAAAATACATGGCGGCTCACGTAAGCTTTGTTCTGCGCCCGGCATCCGATGCCGATATATACCAGCCCGACAGGCTTTTCTTTCGTTCCTCCGTCCGGACCGGCGATCCCGGTCGATACGATGGAGATGTCCGCATCGGCAAATGCGAGCGCTCCGAGCGCCATTTCCCGTGCGGTCTGCTCACTGACGGCACCGTACGTCGCCAGCGTTTCCTCGGATACGCCGAGGCGTTTATGTTTGGATGCATTCGCATAGGTCACGAGGGTCTCGTTTAAGCAGGCGCTCACACCGGGAACCGAGATCAGCGTCGCGGCGATCAGGCCACCGGTGCATGACTCCGCGGTAGTAACGGTCATCTTCTTTTCGAGCAAAAGCGCAACCAATTCCTCTGTCATTACTTCAATCCATCCGAAAAAACTTTTTTGTTTTTGATCAGGTACTCACACAATGAGTAGATGGTCATAAATACAGCTACGACGATCGCTACCCATTCCAAAACGAAGAACCAGGTGAAATCCCAGTGAATGAGCAGGATGACTACCATAACGATCTGGCAAACGGTTTTGATCTTTCCGCTCATCGCTGCTGCGAGAACGATACCGTCCTTCGCCGCTACGAGACGGAAGCCGCTGATGATAAATTCACGCCACAAGATGATCAGGACCGGGATCACGCCGGGCAGGCCGGGACGATCGATCACGCCGATCAGGCATACCAATGCAGAGCAAACTAACATCTTATCCGCAAGCGGATCCATGAATTTGCCGAAGTTCGTGACCAGATTTCTCTTTCTGGCGATCTTTCCGTCCAAAAGGTCGGTAATGCTGGCGATCACGAAGATCGTCAGTGCGATCCAGTTTTGATACGGAATGCCGAAATCAAAGATCATAAAGATCACGAAGACCGGTATGAGCAGTACACGTAGCACTGTAAGTTTATTGGGTAAGTTCATTGATCAATTCTCCTGTCAGGTCATATTCATATGCACCCGTGATGCGAACGCGGACGATGTCGCCGCTCATCCACTCATGATCGGGAGAGGCGAAAAACACGAGTCCGTCCACGCCGGGAGCGTCCATATATGTCCTTCCCGCAAACATTCCCTCTTCCGGAATAAAGCCTTCGACCAGAACGTCGAATTCCTGACCGATATGCTCCGAGCAAAGGTCTGCGGATATCTCCTGCTGCAGTTCCATCAAGGAATCTGCGCGCATTCTTTTTATCTCTTCAGGGCACTGGCCTTCCATCTCGGCGGCCGGTGTGTCCTCCTCCGCGGAGTACGGAAACACTCCGAGGCGGTCAAACGAAACCATGTCGATGAATTCCTTCATCTCTTCAAACTGTTCATCAGTCTCACCCGGGAAGCCTGCGATCAATGTCGTACGAAGTGCGATATCCGGGATCTCCTCACGAAGATGCGCGATCACACGTAAGATATGTTCGCGATCCGTGTGTCTGCCCATCTTCTTTAAGATCGCATCGCTGGCGTGCTGGATCGGCATATCGATGTAGTGGCATACCTTCGGCAACCGCTTCATGGCATCGATCATCGCATCCGTAATGCTTTCCGGATAACAGTACAACAGGCGGATCCACTTCAGATCTTCGATCTCGGATAACTTCTCGAGCAGCGTCGGGAGCATCGGCTCACGATACAGGTCGGTCCCGTACAAGGTCGTATCCTGCGCGACCAGAATGAGTTCGCGCACGCCGGAAGCCACCAGATCCTTCGCTTCTTCGATCAGGTCCTCCATCGGAAAACTGCGATAGTGTCCGCGGATCTTCGGAATGACACAATATGTGCACTTCCGGTCGCAGCCTTCCGCGATCTTCAGATACGCATAATAGCCTCCCGTCGTCAGCGAACGACGCGCACGGCTGTACGATGTCGGATCGGGAGCAGAGATATACGGCACTGTGACAGGGTCCTTCGAAAGGACTTCCTTAAGCAGTTCACCGATACGCATGACCGAATTCACGGATAAAAGTCCGTCTACCTCCGGCAGATCGCGGCGAATATCCTCCGCATAGCGTGTCGCCAGACAGCCGGTCACCAGAAGGGCTTTACATCTGCCTTCCTGCTTCATCCGTCCCATGTCGATGATGGTCTGAATGCTTTCCTGCTTCGCGTCACCGATGAAACAGCAAGTGTTCACGATGATCACGTCGGCTTCGTGTTCGTCATCGGTCAATGTATGACCTTCATCCAGCAGAAGCCGGATCATTTTCTCCGAGTCGACCAGATTCTTATCGCAGCCGAGGGAACAGAACATTATTTTCATTCGTCTTTTTCTTCTGCTGTCTCTTCAGCATCGCCGATATCCTCGGCATCCTCTTCAGCGTCGATCTCAACGTCTTCAGACTCTTCCGCCTTCGCCCACTTACCGTAGCCGGTAGCAGCCTGCTGAGCCTTGATCAGCTCGCGGTTCACACGCTGAAGCTCCTCGATCTTCGCATCTTCTTCTGCGATCTCTTCCTCGTTCAGGATGCGGGTCGTACCATTGTACAACTCACGAACTGCCTGGGACAGCGGCTTATTCTTCGGGTCGCCTGTACCGGTCAGCTCCTCGATCTCGGTGATCTGACGCGCTCTTCTTGCAGCTGCCAAAACAACGGAATAACGGCTCTTTACCAGAGGGTTATCCTCGTCGCAGCCTGCGTTGATCTTCTCCATAAGTTCCAAATATGACGGATGTAACATGTTATAGCCTCCAAAATCTATGATTCAAATGAAAATATCTCAAGTTGTTGTTTGATCTCGCCGATCAGTTTCTCGCTGCAAACGGCGCGGTCGTGGGCCAGCGTGACCATCTGATGCATCTTCTCAGCACACGCGTCGATGGTGTCATTGACCAGAACGTAATCGTAACGGTCCATCAGTGTGGACTCGAAGATCGCGGTCTTCATGCGGCGCTGTACGACTTCCTGCGTCTCCGTACCGCGTCCGATCAGGCGCTCGTAAAGCGTTTCGGCATCCGGCGGAGTCATGAAGATCAAAAGCGCATCAGGGAACTTCTCTTTGATCTGAAGCGCACCCTGCACTTCGATCTCCAGGATCACATCGAGGCCTTTATCCAGGCATTCGAAGACATAATCCTTCGGAGTTCCGTAGTAGTTTTCGTTGTAAGTCGCGTACTCGATAAAGCGATCCTCGGCGATCCTCTTTTCGAATTCCTCCCGGGTCAGGAAGAAATAATCGACACCGTCCTGCTCATATACTCCCGTCTTTTCGTTCATCCGCTTCTGACGAGTCGTCGCGGATACGGACAATGCATACGTGTCAGGATACGAGGAAAGCAGTTTTTTGATGATCGTGCCTTTACCGGATCCGGAAAAACCGGACAATACGGTGAGTACACCTCGTTTCATAGCAGTTCCTCCTGCGATTTGGTCTGTTTCAGCGCTTCATCCGGAAAAGGCACCGACTGCGTACGGCTGACGATGGTCTCGGGAAGCAAAGCTGAAAGCACGACACTTCCGTCGTTCATCAGGATGACGGCCTTCGTTTTACGACCTTGCGTGACATCCACTGCCTTGAAATGATCCTTTGCATTTTGCACCAATCGTTTCATCGGAGCGGATTCGCATCGCGTGATCGCGGTAACGCCGTTTAAGTTGATGTAATTGCCGAAACCGACGCTTACAAAGCCATCCATCGCGCATCTCCTTTCGGTCCGAAACAGCAAACCAATGTTGCTCTATGGGCATTTAGGGCATAGTTACCCCTTTGACCACATAGATAAACACATTATACTTTATCTCCGAAAATAATTCAAGCATATTCTTGCTTATCCCTTTTATTTATGATACTATTTCAGAGAAGTCCGACCGATAAAGGGCCGGAACCACCCCCGAAAGAATGAGAGGAACGCCTATGGCACTCGATGGAATCACGATCGCTTCTCTCCTGCCCGAACTGAAAAACGCGCTCGAGAAAGGACGTTTATCCAAGATATCCCAAACGCAGGCCAATGAACTCCTGCTGACCATAAAAGGAAACCAAAAAGACCCGTACCGCTTACTGATCAATGTAAGTCCGGGTATGCCTTACATCTGTTTTACCGACGAAAACAAGCCGGCGCCGCTTACGGCCCCCGGCTTTTGCATGATGCTCAGAAAATACATCGCAAACGGCCGTATCCTCGACATCACGCAGCCCGGTATGGAACGTATCCTGATCTTTTCGATCGAACACCTGAACGAACTCGGCGATCTCTGCAAAAAGGAATTGATCATCGAGCTCATGGGTAAGTACAGCAACATCATCTTCTGCGATGAGAACCGCCGGGTCCTCGACGCGATCCGCCATGTACCCCCTTCGGTAAGTTCGCTCCGCACCATTCTGCCCGGTGCATCCTATTACCTTCCCGATGAACTGAAGAAGCAGGATCCGCTCCCGCTTGCCGCTTCGATCGATCGTGGTGAGATCGAAAGCCTTCCCGATGAGTTCTTCGCCTCTGCGGACACCCTCGTGTCACGCATGTATATGTATTTTGCGGGTCTCAGCCCCATCTTCTGTCAACACATATTAAACCTCGCCGGTCTGGAAAGCGAGCGTTCCGCCGCTACCCTGAACGAGGAAGAACGCTTACATTTCTCCCGTGTTTTTTCGCGGGAAATGCAGGCCGTGAGCCGGGAGGAAGCCTCTCCGGTGATCTACTACAAGGGCGACAAACCCGTCGACTTTTCGCCGGTTCCGCTCAGTGTCTATCCCGAATACAAAGCCGAACGGGTCGGAAGCGTCAGCGAGATGATCTTCCGCTTCTACTACGAGAAAAGCCTGCACTCCTTCATTCAGGGGAAGTCTGCGGATCTTCGTAAGATCATCCACAATGCACTGGAACGCAACCGTAAGAAGCTCGCTCTCCTCGAGAAGCAGATGAAGGACGCCCAAAAGGCCGACAAATTCCGACTGCAAGGTGAACTACTGACTGCCTATGCATATCAGTACCCGGAGCCTGTGAAGTCCGTAACAGTCGAAAACTACTACGAAGATAACAAACTCGTGACGATCGCGCTCGATGAAACAAAGACTGTTCGTCAGAACGCTACCGCCTTTTACGAGCGTTACAATAAGTTGAAACGTACACAGGAGGCGACCGAAGGCCTGCTGGAGGAAACAAAGGAGGCTGTAACGCATCTGGAAAGCATGCAGCTCTCGCTCGCATTGTCCAAGTCCGAAGCCGACCTGACCGACATCGCAAACGAATTGAAGAAAGCCGGCTACATGAAAAAAGCGACGCAGCCTGCAGGCAAAAAGAAGCCTGCTAAAGAACCCGGCGTAGCCGGAAAGCCTTTACATTTTGTTAACTGCGACGGAATGGACATGTTCGTCGGAAAGAATAACCTGCAGAACGAGTATGTGACCTTCACCCTCGCCGGCCCGAACGATATGTGGTTCCACGCAAAGAACATTCCCGGATCCCACGTCATCGTAAAGACGGGCGGTAAGGAAATGTCCGACCGCGCATACGAAGAAGCCGCGGCCCTGGCAGCATACTTCTGCCAAAACCGCGACAGTGATAAAGTCGAGATCGATTATGTATCGCGCAAGGCGATCAAAAAGCCACCGAAGTCTGCCTTCGGTTTCGTCATCTATCATACAAACTACTCGATGATCGCGCGCCCGGATATCTCCGATCTGACCGAGATAAAGGACGGATCAACGAAATAGTTCGAACGCTTCCCAGCCTTCCCGGTTGAAGAAGATCTTCGCACGGTCGATATAATTCGAGCACTCTTTTTCATAATAATCGTTGATCATGATCTCCAGCTTGCGTTCGCGGTTCTTCGCGGACAATGCTTCGTCGAATTTGTCGATCACGGTGACGATGTAATAAGCGCCCTCACATGAGATCACCGGACTGGTCTTCTTATCTTCCAGTTCCATGATCGTATCCATGATCGTGTCCGGGAAATCATCCTCACGCGTCACGGCATACTGGGTATTCGGAAGCTCGTTGATCTCGGATGATTCCGCGAGCATGAAGAAATCATTTCCGTTCTTCAGATCCGACTCGAACTTACGGATCGCCGCTTCATCCGAACTTTTGATTATACCGCAACTTACGACACGGACCTCTTCATCGCTGATGACGAGGTTCGCTGCTTTTCTGAGAATAGCCTGGTACTTCCGGGCTTTTTTATACATAGTGAATACGTGCTTGCACTCCTCGAGTGTAACATTTTCCGGGATGCGCACGACCAGATGCCGCATCTCATCTTCATTTGCCGAAGGATCTTCCGAAGATGCCGTGGCCTGCTCCGCCCCGCTCGAAGGGACAGCTGCGATCCCGGCCGTTTTGATCTTCGAATCGTAAAACGCCTGCGCGTCAGACGCGATCTCATTTTCCTCTGCCTTCGAAAGTGTGTTTTCTTCATCAAACCGCGAGGAAAAGGCAGTGAGCATCATAAGTTCTTTATATAGACCGTACTCTTTGATGTAGACATCCAGTGTCATCTCGCTGTCGGCAAAAGCCGGCGCGAACACCTTCGCAGGGTTGGTATATACTTCACTGTACTGGGCGGTCAATGTCTCCCAAAACAGGTAGGCGATCACGGATAATTCGTTAAAGTTCACCGTATGTTTTTCCATGTAGATAACGTCCGTTTCGGCATTATAGTCGAAATCGGACGTTTTCTTAGAAAAGCGGGAACAGCCGCACAGGCCGACCAGCATGGATATAAGCATCAAAACTGCTATGATCCGTTTTGACATCGATGATCTCACTCCAGAATCCCCTTCTTCTTCAAAAATCGATACAATTCATACAGCGGTAAGCCGACGACGTTGTTGTAGTCGCCGTCGATCCTGCGGATAAACGTTCCGCCGATCCCCTGAAGTCCGTACGAGCCTGCCTTATCCATCGGCTCGCCCGTTGCGATATACCAGCGGATCTCGTCGTCCGACATCGGTCCGAAAAACACATCCGTGCAGACCGAAAAACGATCCTCCGAGATCAGGTTTCCGGAAGCATCGGAGATCAGAACAGCGACACCGGTATAGACCGAATGTTTCGTCTCAGCGTTTTCGCCGGTCACTCCGCTTCCGCTCAGTTTATACAACATGGAAAATGCATCTTCTTCGTCCCGCGGTTTTCCGAGGATCTCGCCGTCGTACACGACAACGGTGTCCGCGCCGATCCAAACCGTGCTCCGGCCCGTCTCGGATGCCCCTGTGTGCTCATATACGGCCCGTGCTTTCGTTTTTGCGAGCAGGCTGACATATTCCGCAGGCGACAGATGTTCTTCATTTGCGGGCTCTTCCGCGTTGCTGACCCGAACCTCAAACGGGATGTTCAAATGTCCCAGGATCTCTTTACGTCTCGGCGAAGCGCTGGCCAGAATAAAACGATATCCCGTATCCATCAATCTGCATCCTTCTCCCAGATGATGCCGTAGTACTCGGCTCTTCCGTCACGGTTCATCAGGTCGGAGAACGCCTCTTTAACGCTCTTTCCGTTAAACACGATCTCGTAGACCTGTGTAACGATCGGCATTTCGACATGGTACTTATCTGCCAATGTCTTCGCCGCCTTTGTGGAATGCACGCCTTCTACGATCTGCTGTACCTTATCCATGGCTTCTTTCGCAGTCATGCCCTGACCCATGTAAACACCGGCCGTACGATTACGGCTGTGCTTGCTGGCGCAGGTAACGATCAGGTCGCCGATGCCGGACAGGCCGTAGAATGTATGGATGTGTCCGCCCATCGCGGTACCGAGACGGGTGATCTCCGCGATACCACGTGTGATCAACGCGGCCAATGTATTGTCCCCGTAGCCCAGACCTTCGACCATGCCTGCCGCAAGGGCGATGACATTCTTCAGGCTGGCTCCGAGTTCGATCCCGAGCATATCATTGCTGATATATGTCCGGAAATTTGAATTCATAAAAATGCTCTGCAGATACTCTGCAGTTTCTTTCTTCTTCGCACCGATGACCGTAGTCGTCGGCATTGCGTTGCAGACTTCCTCCGCATGGCTCGGACCGGAAAGCACGGCGACCTCACACTGCGGGATCTCTTCCTGAAGGATACCCGTCATCGTAAGCAGGCTGTCGGCTTCGATACCTTTCGCCACATTTACGATGATCTGCCCATTCCGAATATACGGTGCCAGCAGATGCGCAGTCTCCCGGACATAAGGCGAAGCGACTGCCATGACCAGAACGTCGCGGTCGGTAACCGCCTCCTTCGGGTCCAATGTCAGTTTCACATCCTCAGGTAAAACAAAACCCGGAAGATTCTTATACCGGTGTGTTGTCGATAATTCCTCGATCTCTTTTTCGATTTTCGACCAAATGATCAGATCATGACCGTTATCCGTGATAACTCTTGAGAGACCGACGCCCCAGGTGCCGCCTCCGAGTATTGTGATCTTTGCCATGATATCTCCTTTCTTGATGCAGGAACGTATTTACAGGCCGATGCCTTATTCTTCCGTCGTATCTTTGATCTCTTCCGACGCTTCAGTCTGCTTCGGCGCTTTATGTTTCCTCGTGTTGAATTTATTTTCCGTTCCGTTCATCAAACGGGCGATATTCTTTCGATGCTGATAGAACGCAAGGATCGTCGTGATGACACACAAAACGACCAGTTCGATCTTACCATGTGACGTCAGACCGTAGGACCAGCAATAGTTGTGGATGATCATCAGGATGAAGGTCTGCGACACCGAATACAGGGAAGAAAACGAAACATAGCCGGTCAGGAAAACCAGCAGCGCGAACGCCATGAAACCGAGCAATGCGATCCAGCCGTCGAGGGCGATAGCGACCGCGCCCGTGCAGGCGATACCTTTTCCTCCCTTAAACTTCAGGAAGAACGGGAAATTATGTCCCAGGATGACGCCGAGGCCGATGTAAAACGTATAGATCATGGCATCGGTGTCGCCCTCCGGCAGATGCTTCGCGAATACGAAGCGCATCAGCAGACAAGGGATCAACGCCTTCAAAAAATCACCGAGGAACACGATGGCTCCTGCCTTCTTACCCATAACACGGAGTGTATTCGTCGTTCCGGTGTTACCGCTTCCTTTCGAACGAAGATCGACATGCATGATCTTCGCGTAAAAATATCCGGTTTGAATGAGTCCGAACAGATACCCCACTAAAATCACAAGGATCTTTTGATAATTCATTGTTCTTTTTCCTTTCGCTCACGGATCATAAAACGAAGCGGCGTCCCCTTAAATCCGAACGCTTCTCTGATCTTGTTTTCGATGTATCTTGTATATGAAAAATGCATCAATTCCTTATCGTTTACAAAGATGACGAATGAAGGCGGTTTCACGGAAACCTGCGTGATGTAGAACAGTTTCAGGCGCTTACCCTTATCCGACGGCGGCTGCTGCATGGTCACTGCCTCGGACAGGATCTCATTGAGCACACCGGTCGTAATACGCAGCTGCTGATTCTGGATCACGGCGTCGATCGTGTCGAACAGTTTGTTGAAACGCTGTCCGGTCTTCGCCGAGATGTACATCACTTCCGCATACGGCATGAAGGAAAGGACTTCCGTGACCTTCTCCGTGAAGCGGTAGATCGTCTTATCGTCTTTCTCGATGGCATCCCATTTATTGACCGCGATGATTACGCCCTTGCCTCTTTCGTGGGCAATGCCTGCCACCTTCGCATCCTGCTCCGTCACGCCTTCCACGGCATCGATGACCAGGATCGCGATATCGCAACGGTCGACCGCGGAAACGGTACGAATGATGCTGTAACGCTCGAGTTCTTCTTTGATCTTACTCTTACGACGCAGACCTGCGGTGTCGATGAAGATATATTTATGTCCATTGACCTCGACTTCGGTATCGATGGCATCACGTGTGGTGCCTGCGATATCGGAAACGATCACGCGGTCCTCGCCGGCGATGCGGTTGATGATCGAAGACTTGCCGACATTCGGCTTACCGATGATCGCGATCTTCGGAATGCTATCATCCTCTTCGACCTCTTCCTGCTCCGGGAAATGCGCGCTGACAGCGTCGAGCATGTCGCCCAGACCCAGCTTTGAAACCGCCGAGACCGGAACGGGCTCGCCGATACCCAGGTTATAGAACTCGTAGACATCCGCCATCATCTTCTGGAAGTTATCGACTTTATTGACCACCAAAACGACGGGCTTCTTCGATTTGCGGAGCATGGTCGCGACTTTTTCGTCCGCGTCCACAAGTCCCTGACGCACATCCACCAGGAAGATGATCACATCCGCTGTCGCGATCGCGATCTCTGCCTGTTCACGCATCTGGGACAGGATGACATCCTTACTCTCCGGCTCGATACCGCCCGTATCGATCAGTGTGAACTTCTTATTCAGCCACTCGCAATCCGCGTAGATGCGGTCGCGCGTAACGCCCGGCGTATCCTTGACGATGGATATATTGTCGCCGGCGAGTATATTAAAGAGTGTGGATTTACCCACGTTCGGTCGCCCTACGATGGCGACGATCGGTTTACTCATTTGCATTCTCCTTAGGGTTTAATCGATCCAGTTCATACGGGTTGTGGAAGAAGTGGAACTTCTCTTCTTCGCCGCTGCCCATGAAGGCATCGACCAGATCCTGCCCGCCTGATTTTACAATATGGATCGGAACTTGTAAAGAGTTTTCTGCTTCAGATTTGGTCATATCGTCCAAAAAGACTTCCTCACCGCTTCGGAACATACAGGAAGGAAGCACCAGGCGCGAGCCCAGTTCACGTCCTTTCAACTGATTGACCAGGTCGGTCCCCGTGACCAGCCCTGCCACGGTAATGGCCTCTCCGAAGAAATCATTCCGGATATCATAGACATGAAGTTTCGCATTCGGAACGTACTTCATGAACCAGGAAGCATATTTGCGGATATAGGGCGCCGCGAGACGTCCGGTCGCAAAGGAATACTCGCGTTTCGGCATATCGATGTAGTACGATGTCCTGCCGTTTTTATCCTTAAGCTTCTTCAGCGACAGCGGATGACGTTTCACATAGTCTCTAAGCGTCGTCCGGATGGCGTCCTTGAATTCATTTTCCATGAGGCGGATCATGCCGACGCCGTTTTCCAGCTGAAGGTAGCCGTCGTAACGCTCCTCCTCCGGCATCTTTCGTCCGGCCGTGATATAAAACTCATCGCTGGCCTGCACGAAATGTACGCCTTTTTCTTTGTAGATCTTACGTTGGAACTCTTCGACGATGTCAATGACTGCGCAGGCATCTTCTTTCGTGACCGCACGCAGCGGATAGAGTCCTTCGCGGAACTTCGTCAGACCGCAGGGCACGATCGAAAGGCTCGGCATAACGGGCACATATTTCGAAAGATCCGAAATGGTCCGTCGCAATTCATCGCCGTCATTGATATCGGGGCACAAAACGACCTGCGCGTTCATCTCGATCCCCGCTTCATAGAAACGGTCGATCACCTTGAGCGCATCGCCCGCGAAACGGTTGTGAAGCATCTTCACACGCAGTTCGGGATTTGTCGTGTGCACCGATACATTGATCGGAGCCAGATGGTATTTGATGATACGCTCGATATCCTTCTCGCGCATGTTCGTGAGGGTGACATAGTTACCCTGCAGGAAGGAAAGGCGGGAGTCATCATCCTTAAAGTACAGTGTCGGGCGCATGCCCGGAGGCATCTGGTCAATGAAGCAAAAGATGCATTTGTTGCTGCACGAGCGATACTCACTCATGAAGCTGTTCTCGAACTCGATACCGAGATCATCAAACTCACCCTTCTTCACATCGTAGGAAACCTCGGTTCCGTTCTTTTTGCGTATCTCAAGAGACAGTCCGGTCGTCATGATGCGATAACGATAATCGAACACATCTTCCACGCTCTCGCCATTCACGCTGATCAGCGAATCGCCCGGCTTAATGCCGAGGCGTGCGGCTATGCTGTTTTTCTCGATCTTCGAGATCAAATGCTCGATCTGTTTCTCTGCCATGCCGGAAATCCTTTAACTGTACTGGTTGAAATATGTAATGGGGAACCAGTATCAATGATACCAATAAAACGACGTTTTGTAAAGGGTTTCGGACGTTTTTACCCTTGACGCTGACGGAATTCGGGCGTATAATTAAGTTCCACGAAGATGCGTATCATTTCGTGAATCAACAGCAGGAAAGGATTACTGAAATGGCTGATACAAACCGTGATTTTGCATTCAATCTTCCTGTCGGTCCGCTGAAGATCCTCGCGCTCGAAAGTTGTAAAGACCTGGCGCAGGAAGTGGACTCCTACATCCGTGATTTCCGTTTGGAGGATCAGATGGAAGCGATCGCCTCCTCACACGATGCCTTGAATTTCGTAGACTACCGTGAAGAAGGATATCTGATGAAATCCAAATGCATCCGCTTCGGTACCGGTGAGTCAAAGGGCGTCCTGTACGAGTCGGCCCGCGGTTCGGATGTATATATCCTCTGCGACATTACCAATTACAGCCTGACCTATTCCGTCTGCGGACACTTGAACCACATGTCCCCGGACGATCATTTCCAGGATATGAAGCGCATGATCGCTACCTGCATCGGCGCTGCAAAACGTGTTACGGTCATCATGCCGTTCTTGTATGAGAGCCGCCAGCATAAGCGTAACCGCCGTGAATCATTGGACTGCGCACTCGCCCTGGAAGAACTGGTCAATATGGGCGTAAACAACATCATTACCTTCGATGCGCACGATCCGCGCGTACAGAACGCGATCCCGCTCCACGGTTTTGATAACTTCACACCGCCCTATCAGTTCATCAAAGCATTGCTTTCGAAAGAAAAGAACCTGAAGATCGATAAGGATCACCTCTGCATCGTCAGCCCCGACGAAGGCGCGATGAACCGTTCCATCTATTTTGCCACCAACCTCGGCGTTGACATGGGTATGTTCTATAAGCGTCGTGACTTTTCGAAGATCGTCGGCGGTCGCAACCCGATCGTCGCTCACGAGTTCCTCGGACAGAATGTCAAAGGTAAGACCGTGATCGTTGTCGATGATATCATCTCCTCCGGTGAAAGCATGCTCGATACCGCAAGAGAGTTAAAGGATCGCGGCGCAGAGCGTGTCATCATCTGCTGTACCTTCGGTCTCTTTACCAACGGTTACGAAGCTTTTGATGAGTTCTATCAGAAAGGCATCTTCGATTACGTCATCACGACGAACCTCAACTACCGTCCGGAAGAGCTCCTGAATAAGCCTTGGTATCTCGAGGCGAACATGAGCAAATTCCTCGCGACCATCATCGATTACCTGAACCACGATGCTTCGATCAGCGAGATCATGGATCCTACGATCCGCATCCAGGCTATCGTCAACAAGTACAATGAGGAGCAGCAAAAGGAACTCATCGAAGAACCGGAATCCGATGAAATTCCGGCAGTTGATAAAACCGAAAGCGACAATTGATAAAAAACATTCACATATAGTGAAAGCCGGGAGCGAAAAAACTGCTCCCGGCTTCTTCTTTTGCGAAAACGCCGTCTATCGAAAGGAAAATGCATTCCGAAACAGCCGGATATCATCTCCCTGTATGGTCACCACATCAAAACGGACCGGTGTCGTAGGCGCCAGTCTTCTGGCCTTCATGTAGACCATAGCCACGCGGCAGATGGTCCTCTGCTTCGTGTAGTTCACTGCCTCGGCGGCATAACCGTACTTATATCCCGTACGATATTTGACCTCTACAAAACAAAGATAGTCCTGCTCCCGTGCCACGATGTCGATCTCCCCAAACCTCGTAAAGAAGTTCTGCTCGAGGATCCTGAAACCGTTTTGACGTAAGAATTCTGCCGCGATCTGTTCATAGCGGCCACCCGTTTTTCGCTTATTTTCCAATAAGGTCACTCCTCCTCAAAAAGGCGAAAACTGCGACGATGGATCGGGCAGGCTCCGTACTTCTTAAGCGCTGCATAGTGATCCGCGCTGCCGTAACCCTTATGACCTGCGAAACCATACTCGGGATATAACGCATCGTACGCTTCCATCATGCGGTCCCTCGTGACCTTCGCAATGATGCTCGCACAGGCGATCGACAGGCTTTTTGCATCGCCCTTGATGATGGGTACCTGCGGGATATTCAGTTTCGGAATGGTCACTGCATCATTCAGGCTGACATCGGGAACTACGCTTAGTTTCGAGATCGCCTCACGCATCGCTTCATAGGTCGCCTGTAGGATATTGATCTCGTCGATCCGTGCAGGTGATGCGATGCCAACGCCTACGCTGACAGCCTTCTCCATGATCTCGTCGAAGAGTTCATCTCTCTTCTTCGCGGTCAGTTTCTTGGAATCATTGGCATAGAGGATCTTCGTTCCCTCGGGCAATATAACGGCCGCAGCCACGACAGGACCCGCCAAGGGTCCACGTCCCGCTTCGTCGATGCCGCAGATGAACTTCCGCCCCTTCTCCCGCTCCCGGTTCTCGAAGGCCTGCATCTGGTCCAGACGCGCCAGTTCCGCCAAATAATTATCATGCGCTTTCTGATATTTTACTAACAGTGAAGCCACTGCACTTCTGGTGTCATCTTTATATAATGCAAGCGCATCCGGAAGGTTTTCCGGATGCGTATTCTTCAATATGTTCTCGATTTCTTTGATCGTCATGAGAAACTCCTTATTTGATGCGGCCGAAACGTTTGAACGGACCGATGCGGAAAACGACCTTTCCGCGGATCTGACCCTTAGCGATCACGCCGATCTCCAACTTTCGGCTATCCTGGCTGACACTGCGGTTGTCGCCGAGAACGAAGTACTCCTTCTCTCCGAGTGTGATAGGCTCGGAAGCGATACCGCCTTCGAGGATCGGTGTCGAACCAAACTTATCATCTTCAAGCAGTTCACCGTTGATGTAGACTTTACCATCCTTTATCTGTATCGTTTCGCCGGGAAGACCGATCACACGCTTAACGTAATTCAAGCCTTCTGCACGGTCGATAGTAACGACAACGATGTCGTACCGCTTCGGCGAAGAAAAGATATAGTGACTGGTGATCACTACGTCGCCATCCTGCAAAACAGGATCCATGGACTCGCCTTCCACAGTCGCGCTCGAGAAGAATATCTTCAGGATCAAGCCGACAACCAGGAGCAGGATCACTCCATACAAAACGCCGATCAGGGCATAGTAGATCGGTTTATGCTTGATCGCATCCGTACGGTCCTCATAGAAGGTTATACCGTTCGCATTTTCCTCGTCCAGATACTTAAAGTCCTGTTCTTTGATACCATTCTGTTCATTCGGTTTCTTCTTGTTTTTCATTCCGCTACCTCGATGGATATTTTCCCGAGACGTCCGCCCCGGTAATCATCCAGGATCATGTTTGCCACACGTTTCAGATCGGGGTCGCCGCCTTTTACCAGGCAGGCTTTCTTCACTGCGATCGCCTCCATGATCTCGTGTGGTTCCTTACCCTCGCACTGTATCTCATAACGCTTATCAAAAGCATCCGGGAAACGTGCCAGGATCTCCTCTATAAAATGCATACAAAGTTCTTCTTTGTTGATGATGTCATCGTTGATGGAACCGATATACGCCAGATGCATCCCGACGACGGGATCTTCGAATTTCGGCCACAACAGACCGGGCGTATCCAGTAATTCGAGTTTACTGTCAACACGGATCCATTGATTTCCCTTCGTCACACCGGGTTTATTCCCCGTTTTTGCAACTGTCTTACCGGAAAATGAATTAATAAAGGTGGACTTACCGACATTCGGGATGCCGACCACCATGGCCCGGATCGGGCGATTTAAGATGCCACGCCGCTTATCCCGCTCGATCTTCTCTTTGCAGGCTTCCTGTGCGGCAGCAACCACTTTTTTCATCTGTGTACGGGTTCTCGCATCGAGGGCGACAACACCGATGTTCTGCGCTGCGAAATATTGGATCCACCGCGCATTTTCACTGTCTTCCGACAGGTCGGATTTATTCAGCAGGATGAGGCGGGACTTCTGCCCGGCCAGCTTGTCGATCTCCGGATTCCGGCTGCTACGTACAACGCGGGCATCGACGATCTCGATGACCAGATCGATCATCTTCATATCTTCCTGCATAAGGCGCCGGGCTTTTGCCATGTGTCCCGGGTACCACTGGATATTCAGTTTATTATCTGTCATGGATCCGCTCTCCTTTATTCAGGGGATGAACCTGACCTTCTTTATGGGCAGGATCACGCTCCAAGGTTTTCCGATCACATCTTTTTTCTTTATCAGACCGATCGTCGGACTGCGGCTGTCTTCCGAAAACTGCGGATTATCTCCCAGCACATAGTAGGAATCGCTTGGAAGTGTAACGGCACCCGCGGAGGAGCTGGTCGTATTTGCCAGCGGGATCATGTAATCCGGAAGATCTAACGGCGCATCGTTGATATAGATCACGCCTTCGACGATCTTAACCGTCTCGCCCGGAAGGCCGATCACGCGTTTGATCGTGCGCTTTCCGCTTACGGTCTCAAACAGGACCGGTTCGAAACGCTCAGGGTCGCGGATCACGTATATGGCACGATTGATCAGAACGACCTCTTCGTCCTCGATCTGCGGCGCCATGGAACTGCCGTCCATGGAAAAACGACTGCCGAAGATGTGTCCCAGGAACAGGACGCAGGCAGCTACGGTTACGATATGCATCAGCATGATGAGCGCCTGCAGACCGCGCCGGGAATTCGAGTCGTCGTATAATTTCATGATCCACCTACAAAACGAGGACAGAATCTTTTGACTCTGTCCTCCAATAATCTCGTAAAAACGAGTCAAACAAGGAAGCCGAAACGGCTGTTGTTTAATTATTTTACAAGTTCTTTAACCTTAGCCTTCTTACCTACACGATCTCTGAGGTACAGAAGCTTTGCACGGCGAACCTTACCGGTACGAACTACTTCGATCTTCTCTACACGAGGAGAATGAAGCGGCCATGTCTTCTCAACGCCAACGCCGTTAGAGTTCTTACGAACGGTGAATGTCTCACGGAAACCGCCGTTCTGTCTCTTAACTACGGTGCCTTCGAAGATCTGGATTCTTTCGCGGTTGCCTTCCTTGATCTTAGCGTATACCTTTACGGTATCACCGATGTTGAAGGAAGGGATGTCTGTCTTGAGCTGTTCCTGCTCAATGCTCTTGATAATGTCGTTCATATGCGACCTCCATAAAAATTTGATATGAGACGTTCATAGCATCCGAAACGACACCAGCGGACCATCACATTAACTTCTAAAGTTTAGCATGGTTTCCCTTAAAAAGCAAGAGGAAATCATGACTTTTCTTCATTTTCTTTATTTTCTGCTGCTTCCAGCAGGGATTTTAAGTATTTTTGTTCTTTCGGAGTCAGGCTGGCCTGCGTCAAAAGATCGGGCCTGCGCTCGAGCGTCCGTTTGATCGACTGCTGCCTGCGCCAGGTCTCGATATTCAGGTGGTGACCGGATAAAAGCACATCCGGCACGCGCATCCCCATGAATTCCTCCGGCCGCGTATACTGCGGATATTCCAGAAGATTATCGTGGAAACTCTCGACGTCCGCCGAGGTATCATTGCCCAGAACGCCCGGAACCAGACGGGAGATACAATCCATAAGGATCATGGCAGGCAGTTCGCCACCCGTAAGCACATAATCCCCAACGGAAATGTGATCCGTCACGCACAGTTCCAGCGCTCTCTCATCGATCCCCTCGTAATGACCGCACAGGAAAATGATATCGGAGTGCGCGGCGAGTTCTTCCGCGATACTCTGGTTGAACACGCGTCCCTGCGGGTTTAAGTACACCACGGGCGTATCCGCAGGCAGATCCTTCTTTACGTCCTGCACACAGTCATAGACCGGCTGCGGTCCCATGACCATGCCGGCGCCTCCGCCGTACGGATAATCATCCACTTTATTATGCTTTTTATCCGCCGTATAGGCACGGATATCGATCGCGTCGATCCGGATCAGGTCCTTATCGACCGCATGCTTCGTAATACTGTTATTCATGCCCGAAAGGATCATTTCGGGAAACAGGGTAAGAACATGAAAATGCATGCTTCCTCCTAGTTTTATCTGCAGATCTCAAACGTCAGTCCAGAAGGCCCTTCATCACGTGAACGCGGCAAATACCGTTCTCGAGATCGATGTCCAGTATGCACTCGTCGATCGCAGGCAGAAGGATCTCCTTCTTCTCTGGCGTCGTAACGATGTAGACATCATTGGCCCCGGTCTCCATTACATCCGTCAGCGTGCCGAGCGTCTTTCCTTCGTCGGTCACGACCGAAAGACCGATCAGGTCGCCGATGTAGTATTCGCCTTCTTCCAGCGGTACCGCGTCCTCGCGGCGTACATACAGTTCCGCATTTCGATAAAGACGCGCCTGTTCCACGCTCGTGATCTCTTCCAGCTTAAGGATGACCAGATTCTTAAAATACTTAACGCCGACGATGTGGACGTCCATCTCTCCGTTCCGGTATTTGAGAACGGCTGTCTTCAGATCGTCAAAACGTCTGGCTTCGTCGGTAGTCGGGAACACCTTTACCTCACCGAAGACCCCGTGGGTCGTCGTGATCACGCCGACACGAAGCAAATCCTCCATACGAACTCCTTTACACAAACCATACATGCGCGGGATATAGACCCACAAAAAGAAAAATACCACCGGGGATGGTTTACATCCTGCAGTGGCAAATCTCTTTACAAGTTATACGATCTCCAAAACAACTTTCTTTTCTTCTTGCGTAGAAGCTGCTTTGAGTACGCAACGGATCGCTTTCGCGATTCGGCCTTGCTTTCCGATAACCTTGCCCATGTCTGTGGATGCTACCTTCAGCTCAATCACGATCGTATCCTCTTTCTCCGTCTCCGTAACGACAACTTCGTCAGGAAGAGTAACCAGTGATTTCGCGATCACTTCAATCAGTTCTTTCATCCTATACACCTCCATAAACGGGGGGCAGCAAGATTATTTCTCGATGCCGGCAATCTTCAACAACTTAGCTACGGTCTCAGTGGGCTGTGCGCCTGTGGAAAGCCACTTCTTTGCAGCCTCTGCATCAAACTTGATCTCGCTGGGATCTACGTTCGGATTGTAGTAACCGATCTCTTCGATGAAACGACCGTCTCTGGGTGCTCTCTCATCTGCTACTACTACTCTGTAAAACGGGGACTTCTTCTGTCCCATTCTCTTCAAACGGATCTTTACTGCCATTATCTTTCACCTCCTGAATAAATAACTCTATATCATTAACGCCATTCGGCGGTTAATGCAATTAAAACGGCAACTTAAAGCGGCCTTTCTTACCACCCATCATGCCGGGCAACTGCTTCATCATTTTCTTCGACTGCTCGAAGCCCTTCAACAATTTGTTGACTTCAGAGATATCGACGCCTGCGCCCTTCGCGATGCGGTTCTTGCGGGAAGGGTTGATGATGTCCGGGTTCGATCTTTCCTTCGCTGTCATGGAGAGAATAATCGCTTCCACGCGGTCGAGCTGCTTCTCGTCGATCTCGGGCATCTGCGACATCTTACCGGGCAGATGCTTCAGGATCTCCATGAGACCGCCCATCTTCTTCATCGACTTCATCTGCTCGAGATAGTCGTTGAAGTCGAATTGCGCGTTGCGCATCTTCTTTTCGAGTTCTTTCGCCTGCTCTTCGCTGACGGTAGCCTCGACCTTCTCGATCAGAGTGAGGACATCACCCATACCGAGGATACGGCTGGCCATACGGTCGGGATAGAACTGCTCCAGGTCAGAGAGTTTCTCACCCATACCTACGTACAGGATCGGCTTACCGGTAACGGCTCTTACGGACAATGCAGCACCACCACGGGTGTCACCGTCCATCTTCGTGAGGATCACGCCCTCAACACCGATCTCATCGTCGAACGTCTTGGAGACATTTACCGCTTCCTGACCGGTCATGGCATCGACAACGAGGATGCTGTGGTCGACCGCGATCTCACTCTTTATCTCTTTCAGCTCGTTCATCATATCTTCATCGATCTGCAGACGACCTGCGGTATCGATGAACATAACGTTGTAACCGTTTTCTTTTGCATGCGCGTAGGCAGCCTTCGCGATGTTCACCGGACGTACGTCGGTGCCCATGGAAAATACTTCCACGCCCTGCTTGCGGCCGTTCGTCTGCAACTGCTCGATCGCAGCCGGACGGTAAACGTCACAGGCAACGAGCAGCGGCTTACGGCCCTTCTGCTTCATCTTACCGGCGAGCTTCGCGGCGGTCGTCGTTTTACCTGCACCCTGAAGACCGATCATCATGATAACGGTGACTTCATTACCGGGACGCAGCGCGATCTCCGTTGTCTCAGAACCCATGAGTTTGATCATCTCTTCGTTAACGATCTTGATGACCATCTGGCCCGGGTTCAAACCTGTAAGTACGTCCTGGCCGACAGCACGTTCGGTCACGGCGTTCATAAACTGTTTAACGACGCGGAAGTTAACGTCCGCCTCGAGAAGCGCCATCTTAACTTCTTTCAACGCTTCTTTAACATCATTTTCGGTCAATCGGCCTTTATTCCGGAGGTTTTTGAAAACGCTCTGGAGTTTTGATGTCAATCCTTCAAATGCCATGGGAACCTCCCTATATCATCTCGCGCATATGCGCAAGGATAGCTTCCATTTCCGACACATCTGCATCGGGATCCTTCTCCTTCAGCTTGCCGACGGTCTCTTCGATCGCGGCAACATCCTTTTTCAGAGAGAGGAAGCGCTCAACCAAATGCAACTTCGCTTCATAGTTCTCCAGGATCTTATTGATACGGTGGAGCAGATCGAACACGCCCTGGCGGGAAATGCCGCGCATCGCCGCGATCTCGCTTAACGAAAGATCCTGAAATATAAAGTCCTCATATACGGATTTCTGATGCTCCGTAAGGAGTTCGCCGTAAAAATCATACAGCAAAGTCTGCTTGAAAATCTCATCCATAATCCTCACCCCATGTGCCGGAAACTAATCGATTTTTTGCCTGACTTTGCTATCATACACGAACCGCCGAAGTTTGTCAAGTGTTTTTTCTTGACAAATTGAAACGAGATGCCCTTTATGCCTAAACACCATATAAACCAGTGGTTTAGGCATATTTCAGGCTTTTCGTGATATTTGGCGAAGTGACCAACGGATAAAAAAGTGACTAAAGCCGCGTAAACTACGACTTTAGTCACTCAAACTTATTACAGAGTCGGACGTACGATCTTCGGACGATAGCCGCCTTCTTCCAGTGCTTTCATGATCTCTTCTTTATGCTCCGGTCCTTCCGCCTCGACTGTGATACGCAGTTCTACAGCGTTGTTGCGGTTGATAGACACGAACTGGTTGTGCTCCAGACGGATGACATTACCGCGAAGCTTCGCGATCACGCCGGCAACGCCGACCAGCTGGCCCGGCTTATCCGGCAACAGAACGGATACCGAGAAGATACGGCTACGCTGGATGAGTCCCTGCTGAACGACCGTCGACATGGTGATGACATCCATGTTACCGCCGCTTAAGATCGAAACGACCTTCTTACTTTCCGCAGGCAGATGCTTCAGCGCTGCTACGGTGAGCAGGCCGGAATTCTCAACGACCATCTTATGGTTCTCGATCATATCCAGGAAGCAAACGATCAGTTCTTCATCCTCGACCGTGATGATCTCGTCGACATATTGATTGATGTACGGGAAGAGTTTGTCTCCGGGCGTCTTAACAGCAGTACCATCCGCGATCGTATTGACCGTGGGCAATGTAACGATCTGCCCCTGCTTTACGGACTCCTGCATGCAGTTCGCTCCCGCAGGCTCAACACCGATGATCTTGATCTTCGGGTTCAGCATCTTCGCGAGGGTCGCAACACCTGTGCAAAGGCCGCCTCCGCCGATCGGCACCAGGATGGTATCCACCGTCGGCAATTCCATAATGATCTCCATCGCGATGGTACCCTGACCGGTCGCCACCTGCAGATCATTAAACGGATGGATGAATACGTAGCCATTCTCTTCCGCCAGCTTCATCGCATGTGCGCAAGCTTCATCGTACACATCTCCGTACAGGATGACCTCGGCGCCGTAGTTCTTCGTACGATTTACTTTGATAAGCGGTGTGGTCGTCGGCATCACGATGACTGCCTTGCAACCGTACTGCTTCGCCGCATAGGCAACGCCCTGGGCATGGTTTCCCGCACTGGCCGTGATCAGCCCCTTCGAACGCTCTTCATCGGTCAATGTACTGATCTTGTAATATGCGCCGCGTACCTTATATGCGCCCGTATACTGCATGTTCTCGGGCTTGAAATATACTTTATTTCCGGTCATGGAACTGAAGTACTCGCTATACATCAGTTTGGTTTCCAGAGTGACCTTCTTAACCTGCTCTGCCGCTTCTTCAAATGCAGCGAGCGTAAGTGCTTCGTTCATAGTATCGCCTCCGTAGCTTATGCTTCAAACATATAAGGGGACCAGTCGAAGGTCTCCGGATCCTCGATCTCTTCCTCGATGGTCGCGGTGACCATAGCCTCCCAAACCTCGGTCCCGACGCCCCAAGCCTTCTGCTTGAAGATGTAAGAGAGTTCTTCGAGATCTGCGAGAGAAATAAGTCCGGTCTCTTCGGGTTCGACCACTGCAGGAACCTCTGCGGCAGGTGTAGCAACTGCAGGCTGAGCCTCGGGCTCCTTGAATGCGACCATGGTCTCTTCTTCCTCGGGCTCGAACTCCGGTGTAGTAAACATCGCGTTTACGAAATCCTCGGAATCGAACTTCTGGAGGTCCTCGATGCCTTCACCGACACCGATGTATTTTACCGGTACGCCGAGTTCCGACTGGATAGCCACAGCGATACCGCCTTTTGCGGTTCCGTCCATCTTCGTCAAGATGATACCCGTGATCTTTGCGACCTCGGTGAATTCCTTCGCCTGAACGAGGGCATTCTGACCGGTCATACCATCGAGTACGATCAAGGTCTCACGGAAAGCTTCCGGATATTCCTTATCGATGATACGGTTGATCTTATTCAACTCGTCCATCAGGTTCTTTTTGTTATGCAGACGACCTGCGGTATCGCAGATCAAAACGTCGATCTTCTTCGACTTCGCGGACTGGATCGCGTCGTAAACGACAGCGCCGGGATCCGCGCCCTCCTGCTGAGCGACCATGGGAACACCCGCGCGGTTCGCCCACTCGCCGAGCTGGTCGATCGCACCCGCACGGAACGTATCCGCAGCAGCCAGCATGACCTTCTTACCCTGGCCTTTAAGCTGGGCAGCCAGTTTACCGATGGATGTCGTCTTACCGACACCATTTACACCGATGACCAGAACGACGGAAGTTTTCTCCTCGAACTCGTATGCATTTTCCCCGATATTCATCTTTTCACGGATATCGTTGATCAGCAGTTCGCGGCACTCCATCGGAGCCTTGATCTCGAGTTCTTCCACCTGCTCCTGCAGATGTTCGATGATGTCCATCGTCGTACGAACGCCGATATCGGAGGTGATCAGGATCTCCTCGAGTTCCTCATAAAATTCATCGTTGATCTTATCCCTTCCCGAGAAGAGTCCGTCCAGTTTGGACAGGATGTTGTTTCTGGTCTTGGATAAACCGTCAAACAGACGGCGGAATAAACCTTTTTTAGCCATTTTATCCCCCTTAATTATCGAGTTCGTTTTCTATAAGATTTACACTGACGAGCGCGGAAACACCCTTCTCCTGCATCGTGATGCCGTAGAGACGGTCCGCAGATACCATGGTACCGCGTCGGTGTGAGATCAAAATAAACTGGGTATGTTCGGTAAGCTTATGCAGATAATCCGCAAAACGGCTTACGTTCGAATCGTCGAGCGCCGCTTCGATCTCGTCGAGCAGACAGAACGGTGAAGGCTTCAGGCTCTGGATCGCGAACAACAGTGAGATCGCGGTCAATGCCTTCTCGCCACCGGACAGCTGCATCATGTTCTGCAGTTTCTTTCCCGGCGGTTGCGAGATGATGCGAATGCCGGCTTCGATGACGTCCTCATCCTCTACCAGCTCCAGCCGCGCGCTTCCGCCGCCGAACAGTTCCTTAAACACCTTATCGAATTCGATCTGGATCAGCGCGAACTGCTCGTTGAACTGCTTACGCATGCCTTCGTCGAGTTCTTCGATGATCTTCTGCAGGGCCGCCTCGGACTTCGTGAGGTCCTCGTGCTGCGTCTTCATGAATTCGTAACGCTCGGAAACTTCTTTGTATTCCTCGATCGCGCCGACATTGACATGGCCCAGTCCCTTAATCTCGGAGCGGAACTGGTTGATGACCTTATGCAGCTCGCTCTCTTTATCGGTGATCTCTTCGGAGAGCTCGGGCACCTGGGTCGGTGTCAACTCATATTCCGAGAAGAGATATTCGGTCATTTCGTTCAGGCGTTCTTCGATCTTCTCGCGTCTTCCTTCCAAGCGCAAACGCTCCATCTCGAGTTCGTTCTTGCGATCCGAGATCTCGGTCTGCTTCGAGAAGAAATCCTTCTGCTCCGTCATGACGGAGTTCTTCTTTTCGGTCAATGCAGTCTGCTCTTCCTTCAGGGATACCAGCTCGGCGTCCATCTTCGCGATCTCTTCCTGGCCGCGCTCGATCTCGTGCCGGCGGTCTTTCGCCGCCTGTTCGGAATCATCGACGCGCTGCATGAGGTTCTCTGCCTCATAGGTGAGGTTCTCGCTGTCACGGCGGACACGTTCCGCATTTTCCGAAAGGAAATTCAGGGTCTGTTCTTCTTTCGCGTACGACGCCTTGAGGTCGGACAGCTCTACAGCCACCTCCTCGCGCGTTTTACGGTCGTTTTCCAGCCTTTTCGCGTAATCCTGGACAGTTTGTTCATTGTCCGCGTTTTGGCGCTCTATGGCGCTGATCTCGGCCTCGATCTTCTCCTTATCAGCGCGGATCTCATCGAGTTGTGAGCAGAGTTCGTTGAAAGCGGAATCCGTCTCGGCGAGTTCGCCTTTCAGGGTCTCGATCCGGTCGTCGCACTGCTTCAGCGACAGCGATATGGTCGTCTCGGATAATGCGACCTGCTGCATCTTATCGACGATCTCCTGACCCTTTTTATTGACGGCGTTGAGTTCGTCGTTTGCCTTCTTCAATTTCGCCTCGAGCTGGTCGACGGCTTTTCTGCGAAGAGCGGCCTGCTCTTCCCATTCGCCGATCTCACGCTTACGTCCCAGCAGGTTCGAGTTGTTCTTATAGGCACCGCCGGTGATCGCGCCGCCGGGCGTAAACAGTTCGCCATCCAGCGTAACTATGCGCAGGCTTTGTTTGTATTTCTTAGACAATGTGGTGGCGTGGTCCATGGTGTCGCAGACCACGACGCGACCCAAAAGCTGGGCGAACACATCATCATACTTTTTGTCAAAACGGATCAGGGTATTCGCCAGGCCCAGGACACCGGGCTCCTTCAGAGCCTCGGGGCGTGAGAAGCTTTCATTCTTCCCTTTCACCGCATCCATCGGCAGGAAGGTCGCACGACCGAATTTGTTCTCCTTCAGGTAGGAAATGCAGGTCTTCGCGGTATCGGTGTCGCGGGTAACTATGTTCTGGATCGCGCCGCCGAGGGCGATCTCGATCGCCGTCTCGTACTTCTTATCGACTTCCAGAAGGTCGGAAACCACACCCTCGATACCGGACAGATCCTTCGGTCCGTTCTGCTTATATTCCATCAATTTGCGGATACTGTTCTGATAGCCTTCGAAGTGCTCTTCGAGGTTCTTCAGCGAAGCCGCGCGGGAGGATGCTTCATGGAATTTCTCCAGGCATTCTTCCTTCTCGGCAACGAGCGCATCGCGCTTCTTCACCATCTCCTGCTGGACTTCCTTCGTCTCCTGGAACTGCTTGCGGTAAGAAGTGACATTATCCCGGACGGAAGCTAACCGATCGGCAAATGTCTTCCGGTTCTCCATCGCATTCTCGAGCTCGCTCTGTGTCTGCAAGCGCTTCGAGGAGATCTCGCTGCGGCGACGGGAAACCTGCTCATACAAGGTGTCGAAATGCTGCAGTTTCGCAACGACGTCCGACTTGGAATTCAGCAATTTCTTCAGTTCATCCTGATCCTTCTCGACCAGGACCATATTTGCCGCGATCGCATCATCGAGTTCTTTCATCTGTGCGGTCAGCTTCTGCTCGTTTTGCTTCTGTGTCTCGAGCGTTTTGACAAGTTCGGTCTTCTGCGACAGGTATCCCTGCTTTTCCTCTTCCATCGAAAGAAGCTGCGTGCGGATCTGCTCGAGGCGTTCATTTAACGTTCCGCGGTTTTTCTCCTCGGAAGCGATCTGTTCATTCAGGAGCATGACCTTCGAAGCGATCTCGTTTTTATCGTTGATAAACTGCGTGATGCGTTCGGTCAGTTCGGCATTCTTATCATCCAGGGAACGGATGTAGGAATCGACCTCTTCATAAGCGCTCACCAGTTCTTCGAGCGCTTTTTTCGTATCTTCGAGGTCTCCGCATACGATCGTGTCCGCTTCCTCGATCTTCTTTAAATCTTCTTCGGAACGGTTCGTGAACACACGAAACAGCTGAAGATCGTATTTCTTCAGCTCATCGCGGATACTCAAATATTTGCGGGCAGTCTCGGACTGGCGTTTCAAAGGTCCGACCTGCTTTTCGAGTTCGGTCAATATATCGGAGACACGGGTCAGGTTCGCATGCTCGCTCTCCAGTTTCTTTAATGTGCTCTGCTTACGGCGTTTGTATTTAACGATGCCGACAGCCTCATCGAACAGTTCACGACGTTCTTCGGGCTTATTCGAAAGGATACGCTCGATCTGGCCCTGGCCGATGATGGAGTAACCCTCCTTACCGATACCGGTGTCGTAAAACAATTCGTAGATATCACGGAGACGACAATTCACTCCGTTCAGTTTGTATTCGCTTTCGCCGGAACGAAAGACCTTACGAGTAACGGTGACTTCATCGTAATTGATGTTCAATTTATGATCTGAGTTATCCAGTGTAATGGAGACCGAGGCGAAACCGAGCGGTTTACGCGCCTCCGTTCCGGAAAAGATAACATCCTGCATATTTGAACCTCGCAACTGCTTCGCGCTCTGTTCACCGAGAACCCAGCGGACCGCATCGGCTACGTTACTCTTACCGGAACCGTTCGGACCTACGATACAGGTGATCCCGTTATGAAACTCAAACACGAGTTTGTTTGCGAAGGATTTGAAACCCTGTACTTCGATGGATTTTAAATACATGTATGTTTCCTCTTTCTTTCGGGGAGACCATGATCCGGTGATCAGCGGGTTTCCCTTAATTGCAGGACGGCTGCATGTGCGGCCTCCTGTTGTGCTGCCTTTTTGCTCTTACCCGTTCCGGTCCCGTAGACCTTATCTCCGATCAATACTTCTATCACGAATTCCTTCTGATGATCGGGACCATTTTCCGCAACGAGACGGTAAACGGGCTCTTTTGCAAACTTTTCCTGCGACAGCTCCTGTAGGATGGTTTTACTATCGTAAAAGAACGTGGTATCACTCGTGATACCCAGTACATATTTCTCTACAAACTCTTTTGCAGTAGTAAAACCACCGTCCAGAAAGATCGCTCCGATCAGCGCTTCCATCGCGTCCGAGGTGATCGAATCACGATAGCGTCCGCCGCCGAGTTCCTCTCCCTTTCCGAGCAGCAACCGGGAGCCCAGGTCGATATTTGCCGCGCAATGAGCGAGTGCCGGCTCACAGACCATGGAGGCGCGCTTCTTAGACATGTCGCCCTCTTTCATCTCCGGATGCAGTTTAAAAAGATATTCGCTGGAAACCAGTTCCAGAACGGCATCCCCCAAAAACTCGAGGCGCTCGTTATGCATACTGTAGTCCAGGCGATGTTCGTTCGCGTAGGAACTATGTGTGAGCGCGAGTTTCAGCAAAGAGCCGTCTTTAAAAGTATAACCTATCTTCTGTTGAAATTCCACAAGAATCCTTTCCAATTCCATTTCATATCCCTCATATAAACAGCAAAAGGGATGAGACCTGCGGCATCATCCCTCATGTTATGAAAACAATTGTAATTATCTCTGGTTTTCAAGCGCGTTCTTGATCTGCTCGACGGCATCGCCGACGGTAACGATCTTCTCAGCTTCTTCACTGGGGATATCGATTTCAAACTCTTCCTCGATCGCCATAATGATCTGATAAACATCCAAAGAGTCAGCTCCCAGATCGTCTACGAACGTAGTTCCCATGGTGATCTCATCGGTCGAGATGGAAAGGACCTCCGAAATGATATTCTGCAATTTCTCAAAAAACTCCATAATTGCCATCCTCTCAATTCATAAGTGAATTCGAAACAGAATGCCGTGCTAAAGGCTGCGGCTTCTCTACAACGGCGCGGCTTACGCCTGACACCGAAATCATTATAATGTATCGCCGCAGGTATGGCAATACATATTTGTATATTTTTAGGAAAACGTAATCTTTATCAGCTGACGATCGCGTTGATCTTATCGATGGTCTTCGCCTCAACGAAATCCACACACTGCATGATCGCGTTTTTGATCTCCTTTTCGGTCGCGCTGCCGTGGGTCTTTACAACGAGTGCCTTCAGGCCCAACATGGGTGCGCCGCCGTACTCGGATGCATCGAACTTCTTGATGACACCCTTTAAGTTCTTCTTTACCAGAAGCGCTCCGAGTTTGCCTTTCAGGTTCGAAAGCATGCCTTTTTTGATCTCACCGACGAGTGCCGAGCCGACACCCTCGTAGAGTTTCAGGATGACATTGCCCACGAAGGCTTCGGTAACGATAACGTCTGCAGCTCCGTACGGGATATCACGGGATTCCACGTTTCCGATGAAATTGATATCTTCACAGGCTTTCAGAAGCGGGAAGGTCTCTTTTACGAGCGCATTACCCTTTTCTTCTTCTGCTCCGATATTGACGATGCCGACTCTGGGCTTCTTCACCTTACACACATGCTCCATGTAGATGGAACCCATGCGGGCGAACTGGACCAGATCCTCCGGACGTGCGTCTACGTTAGCGCCGCAGTCGATTAGTAAGCTCGCGCCTTTCGTCGTGGGGATCAGAGGTGCCAGCGGTGTGCGGCGAATGCCTTTGATGCGGCCGACGATGAGCTGGCCGCCGACTAAGATGGCGCCTGTGCTTCCGCTGGAAATGAAGGCATCTGCCTCACCGTCGCGCACGAGTTTCTGTGCTACGACCAGGGAGGAATCCTTCTTCTCGCGGATGGCTGCCACGGGCGGCTCACCGGTCTCGATGACCTCGGTGGCATTCACCACCGAGACCCGGGATCTGTCAAATTGATATTTTGAAAGTTCCGCATTGACCGCGTCTTCCTTACCGACGAGGACGATGTGGATATTCTCGCGAAGGGCCAGGCTGTCGATCGCACCCTGAACGATCTTCTCGGGCGCGTTATCGCCGCCCATCGCGTCGATAGCTATCTTTATCATGTCTACCTCTTACTGGATGGAAGCATGGATGTCCTGCAGGCTCATAACGCCGATCTCACCCTCGTGGATGACGGTGTAGATACCATCAGCGGTAGCCTTTGCAGCTGCCATGGTGGTGATGTAAGGAACTTTCGCCTTGATCGCTGTCTTACGGATGTAGCTGTCATCAAAGATGCGCTCGTTCGGAGCGGTAGGTGTATTGATGATGAGCTGGATCTTTCCATTCATAACTTCATCAACGATGTTCGGGCGGCCTTCCTGCATCTTATTGATGCGCTCTGCCTTGATGCCGTTTGCTACAAGCAGTTCGTAGGTGGAACCGGTCGCTACGATGCGGAAGTTGCAGGCCTCGAACTTACGGGCTACGTCAACAACTTCAGGCTTATCCTTACGATTTACGGAGAACAGTACGCAACCTTCCTTCGGAAGAACGGTCTGGGTAGCTTCCTGAGCCTTGAAGTATGCCTCACCGACATTTGTAGACAGGCCGAGAACCTCACCTGTGGAACGCATTTCCGGTCCGAGGACAGGGTCTACTTCCTGGAACATATTGAACGGGAATACTGCTTCTTTTACACCATAGTAAGTAGGCTTGATCTCCTTCATGGTCGGGATCGGGGATTCCATACCGGTCAGAGGAGCAGTCATGATCTGTGTTGCGATCTTAACCATGTTGATGTTGCAGACCTTCGATACAAGCGGAACGGTTCTGGATGCTCTCGGGTTTGCCTCGAGTACGTAAACCTTACCGTCTTCGATCGCGTACTGCATATTCATCAGACCGCATACGCCCATCTCATCGGCGATCTTTCTGGTGTATTCCTTGATCGTCTCAACGAGGTTTGCGGGAATGTTCTTCGAAGGCAGGATACATGCGGAGTCACCGGAGTGAACACCTGCAAGCTCGATGTGCTCCATTACTGCCGGTACGAATGCGTGCTTTCCGTCTGCGATCGCATCTGCCTCGCACTCGGTCGCGTGACGCAGGAAACGGTCGATAAGGATCGGACGATCCGGAGTTACACCAACAGCTGCAGCCATGTACTGCTTCATCTGCTCAGGCTCGTTTACGACTTCCATACCGCGTCCACCGAGAACGTAGGAAGGACGAACCATTACGGGGTAGCCGATCTTCTCGGCGATCGCAAGTGCCTCTTCTACATCGACAGCCATGCCGGACTCAGGCATCGGGATGCCGAGTTTATCCATCATGCCGCGGAACAGGTCACGGTCTTCTGCCATATCGATGACTTCCGGAGAAGTACCGAGGATGTTGACGCCGTTCTTCTTCAGATCTGCTGCAAGGTTGAGCGGTGTCTGGCCGCCGAACTGAGCGATAACGCCCACCGGCTTTTCTTTATTGTAGATGCTGAGAACGTCTTCCAGGGTCAGAGGCTCGAAGTAGAGCTTATCGGATGTATCGTAGTCCGTGGATACGGTCTCAGGGTTACAGTTAACGATAATGGTCTCGAAGCCGAGTTCCTTCAGGGCGAATGCAGCGTGTACGCAGCAGTAGTCGAACTCGATACCCTGGCCGATACGGTTCGGGCCGCCGCCGAGGATCATGATCTTCTTGCGATCCGTGATCGTGGTATGATCCGGTGCGCAGTAAGTCGAATAGTAATATGCGGAATTCTGGGTACCGAATACGTGTACGGGCTCCCAGCTCTCGGTGATACCGTAAGCCAGACGAGCGGCGCGAACCTGATCCTCCGATACTTCGAGGAGCTTCGCCAGGTAACGATCGGAGAAACCATCCTTCTTTGCGGTCTCGAGGATATCCTTAGCAGGAACGCTGCCCTTCATGGTGAGGAGCATCTCTTCCTCTTCTACCAGTTCCTTCATCTGCTCGATGAAGTACTTCTTGATCTTAGTAAGGTTGTGCAGTTCATCTACGGTAGCACCCTTACGAAGTGCCTCGTACATGATGAACTGACGCTCGCTGGTCGGGTAGATCAGCTTTGCAAGAAGATCTTCCTTCGACAGCTCGTGGAAGTCCTTCGCGAAGCCCAGGCCGTAACGACCGATCTCCAGGCTGCGGATCGCCTTCTGGAATGCTTCTTTATAGTTCTTACCGATACTCATGACTTCGCCTACGGCGCGCATCTGAGTACCGAGCTTATCTACGGAGTCCTTAAACTTCTCAAATGCCCAACGAGCGAACTTGATAACTACGTAGTCGCCGCCCGGAACATATTTGTCGAGTGTACCGCATTTTCCGCAAGGGATCTCGTCGAGGGTAAGACCGGATGCAAGCATCGCGGATACCAGAGCGATCGGGAAACCGGTTGCCTTCGAAGCAAGTGCAGAAGAACGGGAAGTTCTGGGGTTGATCTCGATAACGATGATACGATCGGAAACCGGATCGTGTGCGAACTGTACGTTCGTACCACCGATGACCTGAACTTCGTTAACGATACGGTAAGCCTGATCCTGCAGACGCTTCTGTGTCTCTTCGGAGATGGTCAGCATCGGCGCGGAGCAGAAAGAGTCACCGGTATGTACGCCCATCGGGTCAATGTTCTCGATGAAGCAAACGGTGATCATGTTGCCCTTTGCATCACGAACAACTTCGAGCTCGAGCTCTTCCCAGCCGATGATGGACTCCTCGACCAGAACCTGGCCTACGAGGCTGGCCTGAAGGCCACGCGCGCAGACGGTCTTCAACTCTTCTACGTTATATACAAGGCCGCCGCCGGCACCACCCATGGTGTATGCAGGACGGAGAACTACCGGGTAACCCAGCTTATCAGCGATGGCCAGTGCTTCTTCAACGCTATAAGCAACTTCACTGCGCGCCATCTCGATGCCGAGCTTATTCATGGTCTTCTTAAACTCGATACGGTCCTCACCACGCTCGATCGCGTCTACCTGAACACCGATGACCTTTACATTATATTTATCCAGGATACCTTTCGTGGAGAGCTCGGAGCAGAGGTTTAAGCCGGACTGACCGCCGAGGTTCGGCAGGATCGCGTCGGGACGCTCCTTCTCAATGATCTGCTCCAAACGCTTAACGTTCAGAGGCTCGATATAGGTAACATCTGCGATCCCGGGGTCAGTCATGATCGTTGCAGGGTTCGAGTTTACCAGTACGATCTGATAGCCGAGCTTACGCAGCGCCTTACAAGCCTGTGTTCCGGAATAGTCGAACTCACAAGCCTGGCCGATAATGATCGGGCCGGATCCGATAATAAGTACTTTTTTGATGTCTTCTCTTTTGCTCATCTTCGTCCTCCATCGTATCTCTCATATGAGTAATTAGTCATTTAGTCCGCTTAAGCGAACCGTTCTTGCATTAAGGCAATCAATAAGGAGCCTCCGCATCCGCGGCCCTATAAAATTGCAACAAAAAAGTCAGTCTCGAAAAAACAACTGACCTCAAAGGAAAATATAGGGAACAGAAATAAAAGGGACGGAAATTAAGGAATCGTAAGTCCCGTGCTTTCCACTTTGCATATTCAGACTCATAAGCATAGCAGACTTCATGTCTTCCTCCCTATTCATTGCCTTAAATCTATAAAACTATAACACAGGTAACCGAAATCTGCAACTGTTTTTTTGAATCTTTTTTGTATTTTTTCGGAAGCCTTCGGGCAATAAATTTGGGAGGCGCATCCGCACCTCCCGATTCACGTGAATATTATATCTTTTAAAACTCAATCAACCGGTGATCATTCTGCGTCTTTCGCAACGATCTCCTTCTTGTTGTAGGAGCCACAAGCCTTGCATACGCGATGAGGCATCATAAGGGCGCCGCACTTGCTGCACTTTACAAGCGTGGGTGCGGACATCTTCCAGTTAGCACGACGCTTGTCTCTTCTGGCTTTTGAGGTTTTGTTCTTAGGACAGATTGACATAACATTACACCTCCTTAACGTTCTTAAATAGGTCTGCGATCCTGGCCATCCGCGGGTCCTTCGGTTCATCGGCCGTCGCCGAACAACCGCAGTCTCCTTCGTTTAAGTTCTTCCCGCATACGGGGCACAGTCCCTTGCAGTCTTCCTTACAATAAACTGCAAACGGCATGTTCTCCGAAAGCGTTTCAAACGCCAACGTATCGACATCCAGGAAACGATCGTTCATCACGCAATTGACAAAAGCATCATCCTCTTCGTTTTCTTCTTCCGTATCCTTCGGTTTTTCACCGGCCTTCTTGTTAAGGTCAAGCAGGCACGATACCGTCAGATCAAACGGTTCGGAAAGAGGCGCCGCGCAACGGGAGCAAACCATCCCGAGCACGATCCGCACGTCAGCTTCGATCTCGACCTGACGATCGGAAGTGTGATGCATACGAAGGACCACAAAACCTTCTTCCACGGGATACTCTTCTTTTTGAAACGAGAACACCGCAGCATCGATCGGAACTGTACATTCCTTTCGCGTGTCATTCGCTGCTGTCAATTCAGACAAATCAATCTGCATATCAGCCTCCGTTTACGGGGCATAATACACATACCAAATGATTATACCCAACTCTTTCGATTTTGTCAATCCTGTTTTTTTAAAAATTTCAAAGCATTTTCCGGAAGTTATCAGCCTTGATTTGCCTTCTCTTCTGCTTCCAGTGCCTGTGCCTGTACGACCGTGATCGCTACTACGCCGACGATATCGTCTGCGCAGCATCCGCGGGATAAGTCATTTACCGGGCGGGCGATACCCTGCGTAACCGGTCCATACGCTTCCGCTTTCGCAAGTCTCTGTACCAGTTTATAACCGATGTTACCCGCATCCAGATCGGGGAATACGAGGACATTGGCCCGTCCTGCCACGCGGCTCGTCGGAGCCTTCGACTCTGCAACGGAGGAAACCATGGCTGCATCCGCCTGGAGCTCGCCGTCCAGATTGAGGTCGGGACGCAGGTGCTTTGCGATACGGGTCGCAGCAACGACCTTATCTACCTTCGGGTGGGATGCGCTGCCCTTCGTGGAGTGCGAAAGCATCGCTACGACAGGCTCCTCACCGGTAAGAAGTGAGAATGTATCCGCTGATGAGATGGCGATCGCTGCCAGCTTCTCGGCATCGGGATCCTGCTCGATACCGCAGTCTGCAAATACGAACGTACCATTCAGGCCGTATTCGCAATCCGGCACGATCATCAGGAAGAAGGCGGAAACCAGCTTCACGCCGGGCTTCGTCTTCAATATCTGCAGTGACGGACGCAGCGTGTTCGCGCTGGAATGGCAGGCGCCGCTGACAACGCCGTCGGCGTGGCCCATCTTTACCATCATGCAGGCATAGTACATATAGTCTTCGATCATCATCTGCTTTGCAAGTTCCGGGGTCATGCCCTTATTCTTACGCAGCTCGACCAGCTTTGAAACATACAGCGGAAGGACCGGTGAAGTATGCGGATCGATGATCGTGATCTTCGAGCGGTCAATGCCGCGGCTATAGGTCTCGACCTCATCCGGGGTACCCAGGATGATCAGGTTCGCGATATCTTCTTTAATGATCTTCTCGGCAGCTTCCCACACACGGGGATCCATGGACTCGGGAAGAACGATCGTTTTCTTGTCTTTCCGGGCACGCTCTTTTATGGAATCAATAAAACTCATAATACGGTTATCTCCTTCACTTTATTTCAGGATACACAAACGCGTACCCTGGCTCTTTGGTATGCGTCTTTGCACCGACAAAGGAATTTTGATCCTTATATACGTAAACAATTATAAAGGATTTCGCCGTATCGTGCAAGTATTCCGTTGTATTTTTCAAAGCACAATCGAAGGTCCCGGCTATATCTTATCCGAGTTTCCAGCTCACTGCCTGTTTTCTTCCGCTGATGAAGTTCTTGTAGATGCCTTCCTGTTTCATCAGGTCCTTATGTCTGCCCTGTTGAACGATCCGTCCCTTATCTACGACAAGGATCTGATCTGCGTTTCGAACGGTCTTCAGGCGGTGTGCGATCATGATGATCGTCTTCTGTTTCGTCAGGTTTGCGATCGCCTGGGTCAATTCTTTTTCGTTTTCGGGATCGACATTTGCCGTGGCTTCATCGAGGATGATGATGGGGGCGTCCTTCATGATGGCACGAGCGATCGCAATCCTCTGCTTCTCGCCTCCGGACAACGTCGCTCCGCCCTCGCCGACAACGGTATCATAACCGTTCGGAAGTTCCATGATGAAATCGTGACACGCTGCCTTCTTCGCCGCCTCGATCACTTCTTCCATCGATGCCTCGGGACGACCGAAACGGATGTTGTTTGCGATCGTATCCTCGAACAAATATACTCTCTGGAACACAAAACTGAACTGCTCCATCAGCGAGTCGAAACTGTAATCTTTTACGTTTCTTCCCCCGAGGGTGACCGCACCCTCCTGCACATCCCAGAAACGGGCGATCAGGGAAGTGATCGTGGTCTTTCCTCCGCCGGAAGGGCCGACGATCGCTGTGGTCGTATTTTCTTTGATATCGAGAGTCACATCGTCGATGATCTTTCGGTTCTCATACGCGAAAGAAACATGTTCCAGATGGATGTCTCTGTTTTTCGGGGCAATGTTTTCCCCGTCGATGTCCATCTGCTCGGTCTCCAGGATCTCATTGGCCAGATCCACGCCCTTACCGATGATCTTAAGAAGCGCTGTATAGATACCTGCCAAGTCCATCGATTCAAAGATCATGAACGAGCACAAAAGCATCGTGATCGTGTATTCCAACTGCATGCTGCCGTCAAAATAGAACCAAAGCGAAGCCCCTGCGATCACGACACCGGAAAGCTTGCTGATCAGCATCTGCACACCGACAGCCGGGATCGCCGCTAACTCTGCTGAGATGTCAGCTTTCTTCTTTCGGTCGATCGCCTTTTTAAGCCGTGACTGGTTCTGACTGATGATGTTATAATTGCGGATCTCGGATATACCCTGGATGTATTCGAGGATGACGCCGACCATGTCTCTGTCGGCCGCCAGTTTCTCGTATGCGACCTTTGCGACCGAACGGTTCGTCCACTGATTGACCAGAAGGAAGATACCCAGGCCTGCGACCGCGATCAGGCCGATCCTGTAATCAAAGAGGAACATAAACAGGATAACGACGATCGTCGTGATGCTGCCCTGAAGCACCATCATGATGGCACGGGTCGCGATGTCACCGACCTGTTCCATGGTATTCGTTGCTACCGAAGTAATGTGACCCAGGCTCGTGTCGTTGAAGTATCCCATCGGAAGGTACCGCAAGTGCTCACCGATCTCGATACGCTTCAGCGCGCAGGTATCATACCCGGCTTCCGTCTGAAGCATCGAGGAAAAGCGGTTGACAGTCATCTTACCTAAGGTGCCGACGAGCATCAGGCCAATGACAATCAGGAGCGAATTGGTTGTTATATCGTTTGAAAGAACAGCTTTGATCGCAAAGAATGCCGCCGGGATCCGCATGGCGGTGAACATGGCCTCGAACACGCCGAGAGCCGCGGACTTATAGAATTTATTACGGTTCTTCCGGCTACAAAAGCCGAAGAACTTTTTTACCATATTAAGCATTTGCGGTCACCTCCTCATCTTCGTCTTTTGCCATGCTGTGCGCTTCCCACATCTTCATATAAAGGTCGCAATGCGCAAGGAGTTCATCCTGCGTTCCGACCGCCTCTACCTTACCATCGTTGATCACAAAGATCTTATCCGCATCGACGATCGTCGAAAGGCGGTGCGCGATCACGATCAGTGTTCTGCCCTTAACGAGTTTAGCCACACCCGCCTGTACCAGCGCTTCATTTTCCGGGTCCGTATATGCGGTAGCCTCATCGAGGATAACGACAGGCGCATCCTTCAGCATGGCTCTGGCAATGCAGATCCTCTGGCGTTCACCGCCCGACAGATGGCCGCCCGCTCCGCCGACGACCGTATCATATCCATTCTCCAGCCCCAGGATAAATTCATGACAACCGGTGGCTTTCGCCGCATTGTAAACATCCTCATCGGAAGCACCCGCACGGCCCAGGCGGAAATTCTCTTTGATCGTCAGGTCGAACAGATAATTATCCTGCGCCACGTAGGCGATATTTCCCATGTAATAATCCAACGGAAGTTTCCGGATATCGACGCCGCCATATGTGATCGATCCGGAGTCAACGTCCCATAGAGAATCGATCAAACGGGCGATCGTACTCTTACCGGAGCCGGAAGGTCCGACGATCGCAGCCACCTCGCCCTGACGGATCCTCATATTGATACCGTGCAGGACTTCTTGATCCTTATATGTGAACCTTACATCCTTTAACTCGATATCGGCGCCCAACGGTGTCTCGGTCAATGCCGCAGGTCTTTCCATGTCTTTTCTTTCCAGGATCTCAGTGACTTCACCGAAGATAGTCCTCATCTTCAGGAGGTCGTCCGTATAGGAAAATGCTACGACCAGGGGCGTGATCAGGCCGGCGGAAAGGATGATGCCGGTGATGAAGTTTTGCGGTGTCAATGAACCGTCACGTACCAAGAGCAAGCCGACCGGAAGTACGCCCAGGAAGGTTGCCGGCAGGAAGGACATGGTCCCCGCCTGCGGCCAGATGCATCTGCGCATCCAGTCGATAAAGACGTCCGCGCCTTCTCTCGCTGCCACAACAAACTTCTCATACGATCCGCCGGTCTTACCGAACGCCTTGATCACTTCGATGCCGTTGATGTACTCGACCGCCGTGTCATTCAGTTTCTTCGTTTTCTGTACGGACAATTCATATCCGCCGCGGCTTTTATACAACATCACAGCCATAAAGATCAGACCGATAAATGCGCCGAGCAGATTGCTGAGTCCCAGTCTCCAGTCGAGGGTCAGGAGGTAGATGAACATCACGATCGGCAACAGCAGGTTCGCGGTGAATTCCGGTACGATGTGGGCCAATGTAGTCTCCATCGAATCTACCCGCTCCACGATGATGTTCTTATAGCTTCCGCTGTTGTCATCCAAGACCGAACCGAGCGGTATCTTCGATAATTTCGTGCAGAGTTGCTTTCGGATCCCTCCGAGCACGGTAAATGTCGCCACATGGGACAAGGATGTCGACAACGAGTGTAACGTCATACGGATCACCCAGAAGATACCCATCCAAATGACGAGATTCAAATAATCGCCCCATTTACGATTTCCCGAAAGAAGCTCTTCTACGATCTTCGAAATGATAAGATATGGTACGAAGGATGCCGCCACCCCCAATATAGCCAGCACCACACTTCCGCCGAAGAATGCCTTTTTCCTTCCGGCAAACTCCAGCACCCATGATAATAAACCTCTTTTTTTCATTTATTCTCCTCTTACATAAAACACAAGGCATATCGGTTAGTTTACGCTAACCGTTCACCAAAAAAATTACTGCTTTTCCGAAGCAGTGTTCGCCTGTTTTGCGCCCTGTTTTGCTACTGCGTCCATCTTAGCTTTCAACTCTTCCGGGTCACCCAAGTAGTAATGGTTTAATACCTTGAAGTCATCATCAAACTCATAGACCAGCGGAACAGCCGTCGGAATATTAACGTTGATGATCTCCTCGTTACTGAGGTTATCGAAATACTTCACCAGAGCCCGGAGCGAATTACCATGGGCCGCGATAACGACACGCTTTCCTGCCTTCATTTCCCCTTTGATCACTTCCTCAAAGTAAGGAACGACACGTTCGATCGTTGTCTCCAGACTTTCATTTGCCGGAAGTAAGGACTTATCGACATCCCGGTACATCGCCTGATGGATCGCAGAACGCTCATCCAACTCCTCAAGTGCAGGCGGCTTCACGTCAAACGAACGTCTCCAGATCTTCACCTGATCCTCTCCGTATTTCTCGGCTGTCTCCGACTTATTCAGTCCCTGAAGCGCACCGTAATGCCGCTCATTCAGCTTCCAAGTCTTCACGACCGGTAGCCAGGCACGATCCATCTCATCCAGCACAGTATTCAGCGTATGGATCGCACGCTTCAGATACGACGTAAAGCAGATATCAAAATCATAACCCTCTGCTTTCAAAACTTGGCCGGCCGTCTTAGCCTCCTCTTTACCCTTATCACTCAGATCGACATCCATCCAACCGGTAAATAAGTTCAACTTATTCCACTCACTCTCACCATGCCGGATCAAAACCAACTTCATCATAAAACAACTCCTCTCATAATTTTTGTTAGTTAGCCTGTGCTAACCGCAAATGATTCTAGCACAGCAACCCTACCCTGTCAATACTGTTATTTTGATTTTCAAACTTTTATTTATACGCGCCACGCGATCACTGACCGCCGGTTCACCACATCGTTATCACCCGGTTACGACATATACTTGTCTTATTCTCGTGTATGTCGTAAAATCTCACTCATCTAACTCGCGATTACGACATACAACAACTCTGTTCCACCCATGTCGTAAATCTATATAAACCCCTCAAAAAATCACGACATGACAACTTTGAACAATATATATGTCGTAATGTCCCCTCAAACTATTTACTTCTCCCTATCTCATCAACGAATTCACTCTCCCTTGCCGAGCAAACCCACCCCGGAGGTGCATACAAGTACACATCCGAGGGGTATGGTGTTTCGTAGGCAGGTGTGCGGCATGCGGGTTGAGGCGGGCATTGATCGAGCTGTAGATCATCTTCGCAAGAGAGGCGACGGATCAGGGGAGAAAATCGGGTCTCCGAGACCGATTTTCGCGCTCGCTGAGGGCGTTTTCGCGTCAGGCGGGAGCCTGGCGCTATCAAGAAAACGGCCGAAGTCGAGCAGGGCCCCCTAAGATCCGGCGCCGGTTCGAGCGACTAGATGATCACAGCGCAGTGAACTTCCCGCCGATGCCCGCATGCCGCACAAATGTCTTGAAATCAAAACCCCGGGCGTGCACTCTTCTGCACTCCCGGGGTGGGTTTATATGCGGATGACTCCGTAGGTGAATTCGTTGATCTCTCCGCTGCTATTTTGCAGTTGGTAGTAAAATTCGGATGTATAAAGGTCAGTTTTAAACATCGCTAAGCACGCGCCGCGTTCGGACGGCTGGAAGCCTTCGGATGCACTTTCATAGTCTGCCACCTTCGTGATGATCGGCAGGGTCGCACATTCTTTAATGCGCGGCCTGAGAAGCTTGGTATCCTCATCTCTGAAACCCAGCAGTCGCAGGTAGTACACAGGATACGGAGGATGCTCCGGTCCGATACCTGTAACTAAGCGGAACAACAGGCGGGAAATGCGTGTGTACGTCAGGTTCTTCGACTTCATTGAAAGGATGAAATCCGGAAACGACCGACAGTCCGCTGCATCCGCGCTGCGGTTTACCAAGTGCCGAAGCAAGGTCGGCTCAACGCTGTTATACGGAGCCTCATAACTGAGATTACGGTACCGTACATCCAGCAACATCTTTTTGTAGTATGGCAACAGTTCGTCCTCAGAGGTAGGTCCGTACTGCTCCAGTGTATGCGAAAGGATATCGGCTGCAGGCTTAGAGAAAAAACCTTCTAAATCTTTCGCCATTCCTCCGGCTGCGAGTAACTCACGCAGATACGATCCGCTCGCATAGGTCTCGTCGAAGGCGGATGCCTGGTTATGCCCTGCCCCGATCCGTTTGATCGCAACGGGTTTCATCTTTGACTTCAGCGCGGCCAATGCTTTGCAGTACTGCAGACCCAGCGTCGCGTTCGGGTTGCGTAGCATGGCCCGGATGCTATCCGCCTTCTCGCTTCCATCCTTCGCCTCGAAATAATCATAGACTGCACAGTCATAGGCTGCCGGGAAGGATTTTCCGCTCTCTAAGTAGGAACGCAGCTTCGCCCGAACCTCCTGCGGTTCATCCACCATCATCTGGGTAACTTCCTGCATGGCCTCGGTATCGATCACCTCACTGCCGAAGCAAAGATAATCGACAACACCGAGCCCCTCGAGCAGAGAAACTGCGGCATGCGCGAAGCCCTCGGCGCTCGCAGTCGCATAGACCGCAGGGATCTCGAACACCATGTCGGCGTGCGACTCGCCCGACAGGCACATCTTCGTGCGGGTATATTTATCGACGATCGCCGGCGCGCCATATTGTGTAAAGTTGCCGCTCATCACGATGATGACATAACGACAGCCCGTGATCTCGCGCACCTGGCGGATCAGGTATTCATGCCCAGTGTGGTACGGATTGAATTCCGCGACAATACCGGCCACACTGTCGCGCGCGGCCGCCATCCTGTCTTTTGCATAAGGGATTTCGCGGATCTGTATCATATCGGGTCCTCTTTTTGCTTAGTTTTTGAAACTGTGGATCGGCGCGGGGATGCGTCCTTCGCGGGAAATGAACTTTTCGCAGGAGTACGGGTTCACAGGCATAACAGGTGCATAGCCCAAAAGTCCGCCGAACTCTACGGTGTCGCCGACCTTCTTACCGACTACGGGAATGATGCGGACCGCCGTGGTCTTCTGGTTCACCATACCGATGGCAGCCTCATCCGCAATGATACCGGAGATAGTCGATGCGGTAGTGTCGCCGGGGATGGCGATCATGTCCAAACCTACCGAACATACGCAGGTCATGGCCTCGAGTTTTTCCAGGGTCAATGCACCGCACTGCGCTGCCTCGATCATACCATGGTCCTCGCTGACCGGAATGAATGCGCCGGAAAGTCCGCCGACATAGGATGACGCCATAACGCCGCCCTTCTTCACCTGGTCGTTCAAAAGCGCCAGAGCCGCCGTCGTTCCGGGCGCTCCTACCTTCTCCAAACCGATCTCTTCGAGGATCTCGGCAACACTGTCGCCTACTGCCGGTGTCGGCGCCAGGGACAGGTCGATGATTCCAAACGGGATGCCCAGTCTGCGGGATGCTTCCTGTGCAACGAGCTGGCCGACACGCGTGATCTTAAACGCGGTCTTCTTAATGGTCTCGCAAAGGACTTCAAAGTTCGCGCCGCGGCACTGTGTCAGAGCCGACTTAACAACACCGGGACCGGAAACGCCGACATTGATGATGGCGTCTGCCTCGGTCACGCCGTGGAAAGCACCTGCCATGAACGGGTTGTCATCCGGTGCGTTACAGAAAACAACGAGCTTCGCACAGCCCAGGGAATCCTGCTCTTTCGTAAGCTCTGCGGTCTCTTTTACGATAGTACCGAGCAAACGGATCGCGTCCATGTTCATACCGGTCTTCGTCGAACCGACATTTACCGAACTGCAGACATACTCGGTCTGCGCCAGTGCCTGCGGGATGGAACGGATCAGAAGCTCATCGGACTTCGTCATACCCTTGCTGCAGAGCGCGGAATAACCGCCGATGAAGTTCACGCCGACCGTGATCGCGGCGCGGTTCAGCGTCTTCGCGATCTCGACGAAATCCTCCGTCGTCTTGCAGATTGAAGAACCGACCAGAGCGATCGGGGTCACGGAGATACGTTTGTTCACGATGGGAACACCGTACTCCTTACCGATCTCATTGCCCGTGGAAACGAGATCCTTTGCGATGCGCGTGATCTTCTCGTAGATGGCGTCGCAAGTCGACTTCACATCCGAGCGCACGCAATCGAGCAGGTTGATGCCGATCGTAATGGTGCGGACATCGAGACACTCATGCTCGATCATATTATTGGTTTCATTGACTTCAAATATATTGATCATACGGCACTCCTAGATTCTGTGCATTTTAGTAAAGATCTCTTCCAACTGCATGTGGATCACAACGCCGAGGTCGTTTCCGACGCCCTCAAGCTCCGTCACCATGGTGCTGATCTTCTTCTCCGACGCGGAGATATCCACGATCATCATCATGTTGAAATATCCGTCGACGATGGTCTGGGAAATATCCAGGATGTTGACGGTGTTCTCCGCCAGATAGCTGCACACGCGGGCAATGATGCCGACCGTATCCTTACCGACTACCGTGATTATCGCTTTTTTCATGCTCATACCTCTCTCTTCATCCGGGATCCGCTTACAGGATCTCGATCGTTTCTGTCATCTCATCGCGTTTCGCGACCAGAAGATATAATTGTTCGTTCCATGACGGATCGATGCCTTCGTTCAGTTCCGCGCGCACCGTGTCGAGCGCGAGTTGCGGAATGTTGTTTTCCTGGCTCAGGTGACCCAGCAATACGTATTTGAGACGCGGGTTCGCGATCTCGCAAAGCAACTGGCCGCAGCGATCATTGGCCAGATGGCCGTAATCACTCATCACGCGGCGCTTCAGTTGGTAGGGATAAGGTCCGACCTGAAGCATGTTCAGATCGTGGTTGCTCTCGATGAGCAAGGCATCCAGACCCAGCAGATTGCGCACGGTATAACCGCTGTAGTTACCCAGGTCGGTGCAGACCGCAACAGCGTGGTCCCCGCATTCCACGCGGTAAGCGACCGGACAGGCTGCGTCGTGCAAGTTGTTAAACGCCAGGACCGAAAGATCTCCGACCGTCAGCCATTCGTCCGTCCGGATCGGATGGTAGAGTTCCGGATCGATCTCTCCCTTTTTATCCATGCGACGGATCTCCTCGAGCGTCTCCTGCGGCGCGTAGATCGGCACGTGAAAACGCTTCTCGAAGATAAAGAGCCCGCTCGTGTGGTCGGAATGCTCGTGTGTGATCATAAGTCCTGCCAGTGTTTCGGGGGAGACTCCGAGCGCTTCGAGGCTTTCCTTGATGCGCTTACAAGAGATGCCGGCATCCACCAGGATGCTCGTGCCGCCTCCGCTGATCAGCGTGCAGTTGCCGCTGCTTCCGCTGGCGATACTCGTCAGTTTCATAGTTACTAATTCCTTATCTATGGTCTGTGTGCAGACCCGATTTATGTTTCGATGTACCATGCCATTATAGTAGCATTCGGGATAAACTTCAACCCCTCAACTCCTCGATCACCTGGCGAATGCGTTCCGCGGTCCGTTTAAAACCGTAACCGGTCGGGATGACATCCGTCGCAGCCGCGAAGAATTCGCCCGTGCTGCGCTGTTTATCGATGATGGCGTGGCACTTCTCCACGCTGTATCCGCGCGATTCCACCAAACGTGAAATACGCACGCTCTCCGGTGCAAACACATACCACATGCGGTCGCAAAGTTCGGGAATATCGGTGTCCAAAAGCAGGGCCGCCTCGATCACCAGAAACTCAGCCCGGTTATCATTATCCTCCGTCTCATAACGAAAGGCGGCGATCTCCTTTTTGATCTGGTCGATCACGATGGGATGCACGATCTTATTGATCGTTTCGGTCGAGCCGCCGTTTGCAAAAACGCGGTCCGCCAGCAGTTTACGGTCAATGTGTCCGTCTTCTTTACGGACGATGTCCTTACCGAACGCATCGATCAGCGCACGATAGGTAAGCCCGCCCGGCAACATCAATTGGTTCGCCATGTCATCCGCGATCAGAAGCTTCGCGTTTACTTCCTCGGCGAGCGTATTGCAGACAGCCGTTTTACCGGAGCCGACGCCGCCGGTAACGCCGATGACGATCTTCTTATTTTGCATCATTCCAATTCTCCCCCGTCGCAACGGAAACTTCCAGGTCTACCGAAAGCTGCATTGCGTTCTTCATGCAGGATACCAGTAGTTCCTTAACCTCCTCGACTTCCTCCTTCTTAGCTTCGATCAGGAGTTCGTCGTGCACCTGCAGCACGATGCGCGAAGCAAGCTTACGACGCACCAGTTCTGCATTGACCGCGTTCATCGCGATCTTTATGATATCTGCCGCCGTGCCCTGGATGGGCGCGTTCATCGCAACACGCTTACCAAACTCGCGCGTCATGTACTGGGACGCCTTCAGCTCCGGGATGGGACGGATGCGTCCGAGCAATGTCGTGGAGTAGCCGAGGCGCTCTGCGTCCGCAACGAGGCGGTCCAGAAGCTCCTTAACCTTCGGGTAGGTGGCAAAATAACGTTCGATGTACTGCTCCGCCTCTTTCCGCGTGATGGACAGGTCTTCACTCAGTCCGAATGCGCTGATGCCGTAAACGATGCCGAAGTTGACTGCCTTCGCGTTGCGGCGCATTTGCGGCGTCACCTCCGACAGCGGTACATGGAAGACCGAGGCCGCCGTGATCGCGTGGATATCCTTATCCTGATGATAAGCTGCGATCAGATTCTCATCCTCCGACATGTGCGCGAGGATACGCAGTTCGATCTGCGAGTAATCGGCATCCACGAAGATGTAGCCGGGCGCGGGAACGAACAGCTTGCGGATCTGCTTTCCGAGCTCGTTGCGCACCGGAATGTTCTGCAGGTTCGGATCCGCGCTGCTGATGCGGCCGGTCGCAGTCACGGTCTGGTTGAACGTACCGTGGATCCTGCCGTCCTCCCGTACATATCCGGGCAATGCATCGGCGTAGGTCGATTTCAGTTTCGTCAGCTGGCGGTACTTCAAGATCATCCTAACGATCTCGTAGTCCGGCGCCAGTTTATCGAGTACATCTGCCGCAGTGGAATAGCCGCTCTTCGTCTTCTTTCCGCCCGGCAGTTTCAAAGTTTCAAACAAGAATTCGCCCAGCTGTTTCGGGGAGTTCAGGTTCACACCCTTCGCTTCCTCACCGCCCAGACGTACGATATCTTCTTCCAGTTTCCGGATGCTCTCACCGAGCACGACGGAATACTCACGCAGCGCCGCCGCATCTACGCAGATACCATAACGCTCCATACGGAACAGGCCGTAGACCAGAGGCAGCTCTACTTCGTCATACAGGGTGCGCTCGCCGCGCTCCTCCATCATCTGCTCCATCTTCTTACCGAGGCGCAGATTCATGCTCGCTTCCGCAGCATAGGCCGGTCCCAGTTTCTCCTCCATCACGAGATAGACATCCTGGACCTTACTCTTACCGAGGATCTCTGCGGGTGTCTGATGCGTCTCGTTCAGATACGAGGCCCCACAGGAAAATGCATCTTCCGGCGGCGACAGCGGGCTCAGCAGATACGCCATCACGGAAACATCCTTCGAGCGCATCTTCAGAGGATCCAAAAACTCCTCAACACTCTTCTGCGTCGTATCCGCCAGCAGGTGCAGCGTCTTCTTCAGGTCATAAACATAGGCCTTGGTATTCTCAAATACATTACGTACCGGCTCGTGGAGCAGCATCGCCTCGAACGGATTCGAGATCGACAAGTAGTAAGATTCGTTTCCGTACGCAACACCGACGCCGAACCACTGACGGTCCTGCGGATCGCTGCTGACACAGAACGACATTCCGACCTCACTCTGCTTCGCGGCTTTCGTAAGGATCGCGGTCGCTTCCTCGGCAGAGGAAACAAACGTATAGTTGATCTTCACTTCGTCCGCCTTCTCTTCCTTCGCGGACGCCTGTAAAGCCTTGCCGCCTTCGGCAAAACGACTGAACAGGGATTTGAAGTTGTGCCGCTTTATCAGCTCGTAAGCCTGCGGCGTATATAGATCGTCGATGATCGCGTCATCGGCGTTGAATTCCAGATCGGCATTTACATTGATCGTGGCGAGGATCTTCGACAGATGCGCCAGTTCGCGGTTCTGCTCAAAAGATTCACGCACGCTCTTTTTCGTGATCTCGTCAATATGCGCCTCCGCATTTTCCACGGTGTGATATTTGACGATGAGTTCGGTCGCTGTCTTCGGACCGACGCCCGGCAAGCCGGGGATATTATCGGAGGTATCGCCCTGGAGTGCTTTCAGGTCAATGAACTCCGTCGGCGTCACGCCGTATTCAGCGAGGACATCCTTCGCATAGTAGTTGAAGATCTCGGTCTTCCCCTTATGGGTCTTCGGGATGCGGACCAGCACGCTATCGGTCGCGAGCTGCAAGAGATCGCGGTCACCGGATACGATCACGACCTGCATGCGGTCGCCCAGTCTCCGGGACAATGTACCGATGATGTCGTCAGCCTCCAGACCCGCTTTGGAAACGCAGGGCACATTCATGGCGTGAAGCACTTCCTGCAGCATGGGCACCTGCATGGTCAGTTCCTGTGGCATGGGCTTACGCGTGCCCTTATACTCTTTGTATATCTCGTGACGGAACGTCGGCGCCTTTACATCAAAAGCGACCGCCAGATGGGTCGGCTGTTCCTCATCGAGCAGTTTAAAGAGAATATTCAAAAAACCATAGACGCCGTTCGTCGGCTCACCCTGTGCATTCGTGAGCATCGGCAGGCCGTAGAACGCACGGTTGATGATACTGTATCCATCGATCAAAAGTATCTTATCCAAAGCATTGTCCTCACATGCAGTCGTTCATCATAGCAGGAACACCATCAGCGCGGTCAGGATGATCAGGATGAACAGAAGGACGGTCTGCAATACGCTGTGATGGCGTTTGATGTGACCCATCTCCTTTTCGATCTTCGAATGAAGCATCCCGGAGAAGTTGAAATCCGTCGGTTCTTTGGAATCCAAACCTTTCAGACCGCGCGTGACGATGAACTTGATATCGAGCTCTTCGTAGCAGGAAGAGCAGTTTTTAACATGCAAAAGGAACTGCTCCTTCTGGGTACCGCGCAGCTTATCTTCATTGTACTGATCAATTAATGACAATGCTTCCTTGCACTCCATAAGAACCGTTCCTTTCGTTGTATTATCCTTCTACTGAAAACTTGTAGATCGTGGTCGATGTGTATGCATTGCCCTTGCGGATCACAGGGGAAACGAAGTTCTCGTGATTTACCGCATCCGGGAAATACTGGGTCTCGAAGCAAGCGCCTGCACGCTTAACATAAACGCTGCCGCTCTTACCTTTTACCTTATTCTTTCCGACATAGTTACCGGTGTAGAACTGCATGCCGGGAAGATTGGTGTAAACTTCCATCTTACGGCCGCTCTTCGGGTCGAACATGAAAGCAACCTTATGGATGCCGCCCGGGTTTTTGAGAACGTAGTTGTGATCGTAACCGCCTGCATCCTTGAGCATGTAGTAGTTCTGCTCGATATCCTGGCCGATCGTCTTCGGGGTATTAAAATCCATCGGTGTGTTTGCAACCGCTACCAGATTACCGTTCGGGATCGACTTTTTGTCCGTCTCGGTCACATAATCGGAATCGATCCAGACGATCTGATCCAGAACGTCGCCACTGTCATGACCTGCGAGGTTGAAATAGCTGTGGTTCGTCAGGTTGATGATGGTGTCCTGGTCCGGAACTGCAAAGTAGCCGATCATGACGGAACCATCTTCCTTCAGTGTGTAGGTGAGGGAAATGTCGACATTTCCCGGATAACCCTGATCCAGATCCGGGCTGTGCAGGGTCATGGTAACCGATGCGCTCTCGTCATCCACTCGGGTATCGGTCACTTTCCATACACGGTTCTGATAGCCCTTTTTACCGCTATGCAGATTGTTGATCTTGTTGTCGTTCTTCTCGAGTTCGTACGTTGTTCCATTGATCGTGAACTTCGCGCCGCCGATGCGGTTCGCGTGACGTCCTACTGTAGCCCCGAGAAAACAAGAGTTTTTGTAGTACTCTTCGAGGGTCTTGAGACCGAGGACTACGTCTGCACATTTTCCCTTCTTATCGGGAACTGCAAGGCTTACAAGCAATGCGCCGTAATTGCTGACGGTGAGGGCCATGCCCTTCTTATTCGTCATCACGTAGTTGCGGATCTCTTCACCTTTCTTTGTCGTTCCAAATACAGAGTTTACAAGTATCATAATCATTCTCCTTATATTTGATTCCGCTTTCGCGGTTTAATCTTCTCTTTCGATCTTCCAGACGAAGGAACGGTAGTCGCCGCCCGCCCACGGATTCGGGATAAAGATACCCGCATTCATAAGTGCATCGCCCGTAAAATGACTGTCCATCTCGGGAATATAGTAGTTCGCATTCGGGTCCAGTCCTTGCAGACGAAGCAGAAATGCACGGTGGTTGATACGATAGGTTACAGCGACCATGGTCAGCATCGCGCGCGACTTATCCTTCGAAACGACCATGTAGGCATCGACGAAATGGTTCTCCGCATAGGATTCCAAACGATAATAATCGCCTTCCCGCACGAGGTCGTTACACGCATGGTACATCTCGACCTGCTTCGGGATCATCTGCAGATCCTCCTCGGACAGTTTCGTGATGTCGAGTTCATAGCCGAAGGTGCCGAGCA
>JAFYZH010000091.1 GCA_017548765.1 Lachnospiraceae bacterium
ATGGGCATCTCAAAGCGATCGCGGAATTCGGAATAATCATACAAATACCCCGGCATCAGGAACGAAAAGATGCTCCAAAGTTCGCTCAGGCGGTTCTCGATCGGTGTTCCGGTAAGTGCATACCGGGTCAAGCTGTGGATCGATCTGACCGCTAAGGCATTTTTCGTCTGCTGATTCTTGATATACTGGGCTTCGTCGAGGATCTCAAAGGTAAACTCGATGGGACCATACTGTGCATAATCCCTTCGGAGCAGATCATATGATGTGATCAGGATATCATAGTCGTAATGTTCTTCCAGCACAGATGCACGCTCGGCAGCCGAACCGATCACCATGACGCTGCGCAGCTCCGGTGTGAATTTACGGATCTCATTGTACCAGTTGAATATCAGGGAGGCCGGACAGACGATCAGCGTATGACACGGTCTTCCCTCTTCCTTTTCAGACAGAAGAAGGCTGAGCAGCTGGACCGTCTTTCCGAGGCCCATTTCGTCCGCCAGGATACCGCCGAACCCGTATTTCTGCAGTTTCTTCAACCAGCAGAAGCCCTGGATCTGATAATCCCGAAGCACGCCGTTTAAGCTTTCCGGAAGCTTCGGCATGCCCTCTTCCGTGCTTAGGAAGTTCTCGGAAAATGAGCGAGCCTGCGCATCGATGGAGATCGACGAAGTATCATCGATCGATCGCGCCAGTTGTTCCAGATAAAAGATACGGTTTACGGGCAATGTCAGGGAATCGTTTTCTTTCTCGCTTAACGAGCGGGTCGAAACATGCAATTCCCGGAACAGGCGGTCTGCTTCTTCGAGCGCGACCGATCCTTCTTCCAGTGAAAAGAAGGTTCCGTCCTTCAAACGGTAATATTTCTTTTTCTTGCGATATTGATCCAGTAACGAAGCAAGTTCCTTCAGCGTCAGTCCATCCGAATCAGCGACATTAAGATCCAGAAGATTTCCGTTCAGGGAAACACCGACCTGGATCTTCGACTTCGGACGTACGCGGATCTGCTTAACATCCTCCGAAGCATAGACCGTACCGAAACGATACAAAAAATCCATGCCCTCGTAATAGAACTCATACAATTTGTCTTCCGAGTCCAGGCGGAATAGGTCCTTCTGCGCGGGATCATTTTCAAAATAACTGCGGATGCGCGCACGGATCTTACGTTCTAAGGACATGTTGCGCCGATAGGCGGGAAGGCGGTCATCATAGTCCGATGCGACCCCGAGCTCCACCGGGACATCCTCATAGGAGATCTTCACGCGCAAGGTAAGAAGACCCGTATCCTTCTCTTCCGGAACGTCGAGAAAGAACGAGATCGAAGGCGAAACCGGTGTGAATTTGTTAAAGTCTATATCCTCCGATGCTTCGATCCGGATCAAGGACGATATCGGATATAAAACCTTTGCATAGAATTCACCGAAGCGATCTTTGTGGATCACGCGGAAAATGTCGTTCTGCCTGCGACCGCCCTTCCCTTGCAGGAAACCTGCCAAAAACGGACCGGCTTTTGCGGAAAAATCCGGATCGCAGAGGAAAATCCGGTTGTCCAGGATGAGTGCGAGCTCATGACCTGCCGAAATTAAGCGTATATGGCCCTCCAGGCTCACTTTTATATGATCCTCTTGTATTTTATCGATCTTACACGAAATGTCCGGATTTGAGGCGATTACGGGCATGAGATGCGGAAGTTCACTGTCGGCGACCACGATCTGCGGCGGATCCAGCGAACGCAGGAAGGCTGCCGCATTGTTTTCGGTCAACGGAATATGATGCAGACCCTTCGGCGTCTCATACCGGTTCGTCAGGAAACGGCGCGCATCCTCCGTGCGCAGGATGAAATCCAGCTGCGCGAGGGAATTCTCGGCAAACGCTTCGCGGACATGGCGGAATGATAGCTGCTTTCCATACGAGACATGCTCGCGGTTACGGACGTGCTCGGCGAATTCGGTCAAGTTTTTCAAAACGTACGGGCGCTCCGTCCCGATCTTATATTCGACCGCGTAAGGATAACGCGTATCATCGTTTAAAATGATCTGCGGGAGCAGGGAGACTTTTTCGCGAAGCTCCTCTTCTTCCCACTCCATTTCGGAATACGATTCGATCAGGGAAGCGATCACCGGATCCTCGGGATCGGCGCTCTTTACCATTCGTGTCTCCTCGGACAATGCGGTGCCCGCCCAAAGGATCGCGATCGCAACGCCGTGACGGCACAGATTTCCCGAAGCATGACAACGGCTACAGGAATTCTGCGTATAACGTTCGGAATTCGGATGATAAGTGATCTTGATAAACAAAGGATCTCCCTGCGCGGACGACTCATCGGTCGCGCCGAGGACGGTGATCTCATCCTTCCAGAACGAGCTGACATTGACCACGCGGTACGATCCCGTCTTCGACAGTGACAGCCCGTTATAATATTCTAGATTGTTGACTGCACTGAGCATGATCGATGAACGCCCCGCCATATGAACTCCCCTATTTCTTCTTGCGTTTGGTCTTTTCTTTTATGTGTTCCAGTTTAGCCCTGTATTTTTCTTCGTAGTTTTTTAGGTTCTCGATGAACGGCAAGTCATTTGCCAGCGAGAACAAAAAGTCGAACGGTTTCTTTCCGGTGCGCACGATGGATTTGATCTGCGCCTGCAATTCTTCGTAACGGACGATGATCTGGTGCTCCTTCGCGAAATTACGGATACGTACTACGATGTTCAGCGAGTAGCCGACATCGACCAGGAAGATGCCGAAGAAAACGCCGATGGAGAAACCAAAGACCGGATTATCCCAAAGCCAGTTCACCATATTGAGCATATGCTTTTGAAGAAAGAAATAATAAAGTGCTCCGAGCACCGTCCAGTAGACCGAAAACTTCGGACATATGATACCCATCACATTCCCGAAGCACTCGGAATAATCCCAAAGTTTGATCTTGAGTCCACGGATGAAGACCAAGCCGGCCACAAATTCCAGAGCGGTCAGCAGTACACCCATGAGCACGAAGGTCAGAACGATCTTATCTGCCGTATTATCTCCCTGCAGGATAGGCAGGGAAGAGATCCCGTACAACACAATAAGACCGAATCCGTACAGAGGCAGACACGGTCCTACAAGGAAGCCGGGATTGATCCACTTCCGTTCGGGGTTAGAGTCGGAAGCAAAGCGACGGTAAAACAGTTCGATGAACCATCCCGCGATCCCGCCTATCCCGAACAGAAAGACCAAAATCGTTAATATGTGTTGAAAATGTTCCATGGCATACTCCTGCGATCCATATCATCGCATGAAAAAACCATACTCAGATTGCATTACATGCGCTCCGGTGCATCGAAGCCCAGAGTCCAGATGGCTTGCTCCAGGACTTCCTTCACCAGAAGGATGAATGCGATATAGCTGCGTTTCACTGCAGCATCCTCGTTATTGAGGATGTGCGTTTCGTGATAAAACTTATTAAAGCGGTTTGCTAATTCAAAAACGAACGAACAAACACGGTGAGGAGCCAGATCCTCGTAAGCGTTTTTCATGAATTCATTGTAGCGTGTAAGCATCAGATAAAGCTGACGCTCGGAGGCATCCGTCGGCGCCAAAAGATCGCCGAGGCGGTCGGCTGCCGTCGTCTTTTTCTTATCCTCTTCGTCCGCAGTCTCAAAGTATTTCTGCAGGATCGACTTGATGCGGACGATGGTATACAGGATGTAAGGTCCGGTATTTCCGTCAAAGGATGAGAACCGCTGGATATCGAAGTTATAATCTTTCGTTGCCTGGTTCGACAGATCGCCGTATTTCAGCGCTGCGATGCTGATCATTCTGGCAACTTCTTCATTGACCGGTTCATCCGGATGATTCTCTTTCATCTTACCGGCAACTTCATCGTAGATATCGCTGACGAGCTGGCTCAGACGCATCACGCCGCCCGTACGGGTCTTAAACGGCTTGCCGTCTGCGCCGTTCATCGTACCGTTTCCGATGAAGGTCAGTTGCGTTTCCTTACGTACGACACCGGACTTGAGCGCACAGCGGAACACCTGGGTAAAATGCATATCCTGGCGCTTATCCACTACGTAGATCACCTGATCCGGATGATAGTCATGTTCACGCTGAGCTAAAGTAGCGAGGTCTGTGGTCGCGTACAGGTAAGCACCATCTGACTTCGTAAGCAGGATGGGCGGGATCTCTTTCGTATCCGTCTCTTCTTTTACATCCATGACTAAAGCGCCTTGGCTCTCATACGGAAGGCCTTTTGCCTTCATATCTTCGATCATAGGCTCGATATACGGCTGCGAATTACTCTCGCCATACCAAAGATCAAAGGTTACATTCAAAGCACTATAGCCCACCTTAAGATCGGCGATCGACATGTCAATCAGTTTCTTCCAAAGGGCACAATAAGCGGGATCGCCGTTCTGAAGGCGGAAAGTCGCTGCATGTGCACGCTCACGGAAGGCTTCGTCTACCTTAGAACGATTACTTGCCTCCGGATAAAAAACTTCCAGATCCTTTACACAGAAAGGAACTTCTTCCGGATACGGTCCGTTATAGTTTGGATCGAAGTAACACAGATCCGGAAACTTATCATGGATCTGCTCGATCACAAGACCCATCGGCATGCCCCAGTCACCCAGATGCGCATCACCGACGACACGATTATCAAAGAACTGATTCAGTCGTTTTAAAGACTCGCCGATAACAGCCGGACGCATATGGCCGATATGCAGGCATTTTGCTACATTGGCCCCGCCGTAATCCAATACGACGGTCTTCTTCGGATCTGCAGGCTCACAGCCGTACTTCTTCTCGGCAGCCATGCGCTTTGCATAATCGCACAAGTATTCGGCCGTTACGTTCAGGTTGATAAAACCGGGCATAACGACCTCTACCATCGAGAAAATATTTTCCGAAGGAAGAGCTTTTACGACCTCGTTTGCGATCACGGCCGGAGCCTTCTTATACATCTTCGCTCCTGCCATGGCACCGTTGCACTGAAACTCGCACAGGTCGGGTCGGTTCGATACGCTTACCTTTCCAAGCGCCGCATCATAGCCTGCTGCGGCAAATGCTTCTCCAAAGTATACGCTGATCTCTTCCAATATCGTTTTCATTTTATTTCTCCTGTTTTTTCTTAGTTTTCGGCTTCTCTTCGGGAGCCAGGCTCGCATAAAGAGCCTCATATTTCTTCGCGGAAGCATCCCACGAATAATCACACTCCATCGCGCGAACGACCATTTCGTTGTACTGTTCGCGGTGGCGATAATACAGATTCTTAGCAAACTGCAGGCGGAACAGCATCTCGTGCGCATTGTAATTTGCAAACGAGAAACCATTACCGGAGTTGGAACCGTTCTGGAAATCGGTGACCGTGTCCTTCAGGCCGCCGGTCTCGCGGACCAGAGGCAGGGTGCCGTAACGCAGGCTCATGAGCTGCGACAGACCGCAAGGCTCAAACAGCGAAGGCATCAGGAACAGATCGCATGCCGCATAGATGCGATGCGAAAGCTCCTCGGAATAAAAGATGTTCGAAGAAACACGATCCGGTTTCTGTGAAGCATGCCAGTTAAACAGATCTTCGTACTGCTTCTCTCCCGTTCCGAGAACGACCAGCTGTACATCATCCGTCAGGATCTCATCGATCACATGGCGGATCAGATCCAGGCCCTTCTGGGATGTTAAGCGGGAAATGATACCGATCATGAAGACATCGCCATCTTCCTTCAGATGTAATTCCTTCTGAAGCGCGATCTTATTCGCCCGTTTTCCTTCGAAAACGGTTTTCTTGTTGTATTTGCGGGTCAATGCTGTGTCGGTCTCAGGATCGTATACACTGTAATCGATACCGTTCAGGATACCTCGCAACTGTCCCGATTTCGCACGCATAAGTCCATCCAGACCTTCTCCGAAGAACGGCTGCTGGATCTCTCCAGCATAGGTCTCGCTGACCGTCGTGATAACGTCCGCATAAACCAGGCCACCCTTTAACAGGTTGCCGTTTCCGTAACTCTCGAGCTTATCCGGAGTGAAATAATAATCCGAAAGACCGGTCATGTTCTTGATCGTCGAAACATCCCACGTTCCCTGGAACTTAAGGTTATGGATGGTCATGACGGTCTTAATGCCCATGAAGAACAGATCACCCTGGAACGAATCGTTCAGATAAACCGGAACCAGGCCTGCCTGCCAGTCATGGCAATGAATGATATCCGGGCGGAAACCGATCAGCGGCAGACAGGACAGCACCTGACGCGAGAAGAAAGCAAACTTCTCGATATCCTCGTACATATTATGGTACGGCCAGGGACCGCCGAAATAGAACTCACTGTCTATAAAGTAAAAATGGATGCCGTCGTATTCCATCTCAAGAATACCGACATACTGGTTGCGCCAGCAAAAATCGGTATAATAATGAGTCACATACTTCATCTGGGAAGAAAACTTCTCGGGAAGGCACAGATATTTCGGAAGGATGACGCGGACATCGTATTTCTTCTTATCGATGTACTTCGGCAGAGAACCGATAACATCCGCTAAACCTCCAGTCTTTATAAACGGCACACACTCAGAAGCTACAAAAAGCACATTCTTCATAGGCTCACCTCCGTGGTTCGGATCAATTCCGGTAAAATACAGTATCAAAATCTTGAAATTCGAAGTAATAGTTACATATTACTTTCATTCTACTATATTTTGTCGGAAAAATAAAGCACTAAAAATTATGCTTTGAAAGTTTCTGTTACATCGGCCGCGTCCTTCCACATACGCTCCAGATTATAGAACGAACGTGCTTCGTCGGAAAAAACATGGACCAGGCAAAAACCGTAATCCATCAGGATCCAGGTGTCGCTGCCCGCCCCTTCGATGCTCTTCACATTGCAGCCAGCCTTCGTCAGTTTCTCGTCAACATTGTCCGCCATCGCTGTCATCTGGTTCTGGGAACCGGCCGACGCGATCACGAAATAGTCGGCGATCGTGCTGATCTTCTCTATGTCGAGTACTTTGATCGCATGCGCTTTCTTATCATCCAATGCGTCATATACGATCTTTATCAATTCTTCTGTATTCATTTCTCCTCCTTGGATCCGCAAATCCCTTCATAATATTTGCAGACCTCTGCTGTCAGCGGCGAGATCGACGCTGCTTTTTTATTCAGATAGTCACAGGTTTGTTTGGCGATCTCATAGACCGCACGGTCAATGTTTGTAAATGCGAGATATCGAAGGCGCTCCTGCACGGATGCCTCGACCTTCGTCCGGTTCGGCTCGATGTAATCGGCGATGAACAGGATCTTCTCCAGAAGCGTCATGTCGATCCGTCCGGTCGTATGCCACAGGATCGCGGAGATGATGTCTGGATCGGTGATCTCGTACTTCTTCTGCACCAGCACCGCTCCTGCTTTCGCGTGGAGCAGCCCGCTGTTCTGATACTTTTTATCCCCGGGGTCATAGCCGCCCTCTTTGCACAACTTAAGCATCGTATCCAGAGAAAGATATTTCGCGCAGTCATGCAAAAGGCCTGCTATGAGCGCCTTCTCCGTCAGGGAAGGATCGTACCGCATGGCCAGCGCCGCCGAAGTATAAGAAACGCCCTCCGAATGCTCATAGCGTTCCTTTTTGAGCGCTTTCTTGAGCTCTTTTCGCATCTCAAACAGTTCCATCTTATTAACCTCTTTAACACATGTAAAGTTTGTTTTCCTTTATGATCGCAAGGACCTTCTCCGGTAAGTAGTCGGTCACGTTTTTCTCGCATGTCCCGGCCAATGCATTCCGGATCTCGGTCGAAGAGATGTCTACCTGATCATCTTTCTTAAAGAGCGTGATCTTCGCCGAGAATCTGTTCCTCAGCATGGTCGCGTATTCTTTCAGAGCCTTGTAATCCTCCGTTCCCCTGCAATATACGCCGATATGAGCCAAACGAAAGATCACATCGGGTTCGTACCATTTATCCATGTAGCACAGGGAATCCGAACCGACCAAAAGATAGAAACGTACTTCTTTTCCATATTTCGCAGTCAATATCCGTAAGGTGTCCGCAGTATAGGAAACGCCTTCCTTCTCCAGTTCCAGATGGGAGCAGGAAAACGAAGGCTCATCTTCGATCGCAGCTTCGACCATGGCAGCACGCAAACTGCCTGCGGTCATATGGACGTCTTGCTTATGAGGCGGGATGCAAGCGGGCATAAAAACGATCTCATCGAGCTTCAGACGCCGCATTGCTGCATGCGCGATCGCCAGATGACCTTTATGGATCGGATTAAATGTGCCTCCCAAAATCCCGATTTTCCGCATAGACTCTCCTTTATGATGCTATTCGTACTTTCTGTTCTTCTCTTCCGCTGCCGGCTTATAAAGCACGATCTTCTTTCCGATCACCTGAACGACTGTGGAGCGCGTACGCTCAGCGAGCGTCTGCGCGATGACGTTCGTATCATCCAGACAGTTCTTCAGCACATTGATCTTTATCAGTTCGCGTGCTTCCAGCGCCTCAGCGACCGCTGCGGTAACCTCCGGCGTGAGCGAACTCTTTCCGATCTGGAAGATCGGCTGCATATTCATCGCTGCCCCTTTAAGAACAGCACGTAATTTACTGGTCATATATTCACCTGCTTACTTGTAATAATCGAACGCGAGGCCGTACATGCGCACGGTATCGCCCTCCTGAATACCTTCTCGCTCCAGGTCGTCCAGGATGCCACTCTTCTTAAGGAATTCCTGGAAGAAACCGAAGCCCTTCTCGGAATCCAGATTCGTATAACCGAGCATCTTCTCGATGCGCGGGCCTTCCACGACGAATTCGCCCTCTTCGTTTCTCGTAACGGTATACGGTAAAGATGCAGAAGCATCGTAGGTATACTCGAATTCCGGCTCGAAAACGGTGACCTCCTGCGGGAGCTTCGCCAGGACTTCCTTAAGGCATATCAGAACTTCCTTGATGCCCTTTCCGCTGACTGCAGAGATCGGGAATACGCCGACTGCCTGATCGGAAAATGCTTCCTTCAACTTCGCAACGACTTCCTCCGTCTCCTCATCGGTAAGCGCATCGGTCTTATTTGCCGCGATGACCCAGGGACGTTTCGCGATCTCAGGATCGTAGGCTTCAAGCTCATGGCAGATCTTACGGATATCTTCGACCGGATCACGGCCTTCGATGCTCGCAGCATCCACGATATGAAGGATCACCTTCGTACGCTCGATATGACGCAGGAAAGAATGTCCCAGGCCGACACCCTCGCTGGCACCCTCGATCAGTCCGGGAATGTCCGCGATGATGAAACCATCGATCCCGTCAAAATCCACCACGCCGAGATGCGGGTTGATGGTCGTGAACGGATAATCCGCGATCTCCGGACGAGCGTTGGAAACACGCGTCAGGAAGGTGGATTTACCGACGTTCGGATAGCCGACCAGACCGACATCCGCGATAACTTTCAATTCCATGAGAAGATACAATTCCTGTGCTTCCTGGCCAGGCTTCGCATATTTCGGGACCTGCATCGTCGCGGTCGCATAGTGCATATTACCCAGGCCACCCTTACCGCCCTGAAGCACGGTAACGCGTGTATTCTCGCCGGAAAGATCCGCAACGATCTTACCGGAGTTCTCCTCACGGAGGACGGTGCCTTCGGGCACACGGATAACGAGGTCTGCACCGTCTCTGCCGTGGCATCGACGCTTGCCGCCCTCTTCGCCGTTTTCTGCGATATATTTGCGGATGTGACGGAAGTCCGTCAGACCGTTCATACCTTTATCCACCTGGAAAATGATATCTCCGCCCTTACCGCCGTCGCCGCCGTCAGGCCCGCCATTTGCCACATATTTCTCTCTGCGAAAGCTGACATGGCCGTCGCCGCCCTTACCGGAACGTATATAGATCTTAGCGCGATCTGCAAACATGAATGTGTCTCCTCGTATAAAACAAAGCTCTAAATCATAGTTTCCTAAGATCTAGAGCTTTCGGACTATCAAACGAAAGTATCCTTCCGTTTGTAGGTATTTGGTTTAAGAGCACCCCTCGGATACGCTTAAATTACTCAGCTACCGGATAAACAGAAACCTGCTTTCTGTCTCTGCCTAATCTTTCGAAACGAACTACGCCGTCTACAGTTGCGAACAGTGTGTCGTCGCCGCCGCGTCCAACGTTGTTTCCGGGATGAATCTTAGTGCCGCGCTGTCTGTAAAGGATGTTACCAGCCTTAACAAACTGACCGTCAGCTCTCTTCGCGCCCAATCTCTTGGACTCGGAATCTCTACCGTTCTTCGTAGAACCTACGCCCTTTTTATGAGCGAATAACTGAAGGTTCAATTTAAACATGGTCTATACCTCCTGATCGTTAATCTTCGTAAAAGTTCCATTGATCTTTTTGTATGCCTGGATGCGGATGAACTCTTCGTACTCCTGTTCCACCATACATAAGCCTCCAAGCAATGCCTGGAATAGTAATTTGCCTTTTTCCAAAGGCTTCTCTTTGAAGCGAAAATGAATGACTCCGTGATCTTCGTCGATCTCTGAAACAAACGGTTCATCCGTCAGTTCACTCAGGCTGCTCAAAAACGTATAGCAAAGTATGGACGTTCCCGCGCAGACAATGTCTTTTCCTCTTCGATCAAAGCCGGCATGACCGGTGACACGAAAGCCAAACGGCTCATCGTTTTCATCAAATATAATACATGTCTTTATCATAGTTTTGAATTAAGCGTTGATCTTTTCGATCTTCACTTCGGTGTACTGCTGTCTGTGTCCGTTCTTCTTATGATATCCGGACTTTCTCTTGTACTTGTAAACGATAACCTTTTCGGCTTTTCCGTTACCCAATACGGTAGCGCTGACTGTTGCACCAGCAACGGTCGGCTCACCAACCTTGAGCTCTCCGGCATTTACTGCAAGAACCTGATCAAAAGTGTACTCAGAACCTTCCTCAACGCCGAGTTTCTCAACGCGAATGACATCTCCTTCGGATACTTTGTACTGCTTTCCACCTGTTGCAATAATTGCGTACATATAGGCACCTCCTATTTATCATTACTCGCCGACTTCGGCGGTCAATGTCTTCGCTTTCGCGAAAAAATCAACACTTGAAAAGCCCCATCGAGCGGCATACTCAGTGAGTATAACACAAACGACAGGGCTTGTCAATCATTTATTTTACTTTATTTTGCTTCTTTTTTATTCGTCTTCTGTACCAGGAACAGGGAAAGCAGAAGGGCTACGACATACAGTGCGCATGTTACGTAGAGAACGATCTGATAACCTTCCGGGTTCAGGCTTTCATCGGGTGTACCGAAATGGGAAGTGATGAAGTTAGCCATCTGGTTACCGGTCAGACCTGCAAATGCCCATGCGGAAAGGGTGATACCGTGGATCGCGGAAATGCTACCCATTCCGTAGTGGTCGGAAAGCAAGGTAGGAACGTTGGAAAAACCGCCGCCGTATCCTGCATTGACCATGAACAGAAGTGCCAGAACGAGGATGATCAGAAGAACATTGCCCTCTCCCTTACCGATACCGTTGGTAACGATAACAAGTGCCGTGCAGGCGATGGAGAAGGTGAAGATCATCTTGTAGATGGTGTTACGATCCTTCATGTAGTCAGCCCAGGTCGAGAAACCGAGACGGCCGCCTGCGTTGAAGATCGCGGACACCGTAGAGATGATACCTGCAGCGCCTACCAGGCCGATACACTCAACGATCTGCTTCTCCTGGGAGATCAGGGCGAGACCGCAAGTGATGTTGATGTAGAACATAAGCCAGATACCGATGTAGTTGGTAAGAGGCTTTTTCTTGATGGTCGCGAAGGTGCCCTCTCCCTTTGCCTTCTTAGCGGGCTCGTGCCAGCCTTCGGGCTTCGCCAGGAGCAGATGTCCTACGAACATCATTACGAAATATACACAGCCAAGGATGATGAACATCATCCAAACGCCGTCCTGAACCGGGGTGCCGTCTGCAAGCAGATACTCACTCTTCTTACCGGTCTTCAGGATCATGGTCATGAACGGGCTGGCGATCGCCTTCGCTGCGCCGAAACCTGCAACGGAAAGTCCGGTAGCAAGTCCCTTATGCTCGGAGAACCAAAGCATCAGAGTCTTTACGGGGCTCAGATAACCGGTTCCGAGACCTACGCCCATTACGAAACCGTAGCTGAAATAGATACCAAGCAACGGAAGGAGTGTTCCATGATACTTCTCCATGCCGCCGAGCTTGATGAAGAAGCCTGTGCCGAGCATACCTGCGGTGAAGCAGATCGTCGCGATCAGGGAAGACTTATGGATGTCCTTCTCAACGATATTTCCGAGGAAGGCTGCGCTCATGCCCAGGAAAAAGATGGCGAATGAGAATGCCCAGCCGACGTTGGATTTGGACTGGCCGATATACGTCGAGATCTCGTTTGAGAACAGAGACCAACAATATACCGTACCGATACTGCAATGGAGTAATAATGCCGGGATCGCTGCCCGTATCCATTTGTTGTTCATAACAGATAACCTACCTTCTTAAAACTTTTTTAACGCGCCAGGCGCGATAATTTACCTTTCAAGGGTCATACCCCGACATTATATTATACACTCTTTTGATATTTTGTCCACCGTTTTTTTCGTTTCCTTACTCGCTTTTACGAAAAGTTTCGTGCAAAGGCTTGCGGACTTTACGGCGTGTGATCTCGACTAAGTCGAGCTTACTAATGCCGACGAGCGTCGTTTGGATGGGGTCTTCGTCCAGTTTCCCCTTCAGATATTTCATCAATTCGTCCTTATCTTCCGAGTCGGGCATATTAATAAAATCGATCAGGATGATCCCGGACAGATTGCGCAAGCGGATCTGTCTGGCAGCCTCGGCAGCAGCCTCCCGGTTGATCTCGCAAATATGCGAACGCATATCCTTTTTGTTGATCGCCTTACCGGTATTTACATCGATCACGGTCAATGCTTCGGTCGGCTCGATGACGAGATATGCGCCGGAATTCAGCCAAACCCTCTTACGGAGCAGATCCTCCAGCAATCTCTCGACATTATAGATCGAAAGCAGGGAAGCCTCGCTCTCCAGTTTCAGCTTTTCTTCCGGAAAATGATAATCGTTGACGAGGTATTCTTTCATCCGGTCGAACAAAACCGGATCATCCGTCTCGATCTCGGGATAGTCTTTACCGGAACGGATATCGCGAAGTTCCTTCAGCCACAGAGGGCTCGGCTTATAAAGACAAGAGTAGACCGTACGATATGGTGCTCCATCCAGTACCGCCCGGCAGGTCGCAGTCAGATGACGGATCTCATCTTCCACTTCGCTTTCATCTGTCTCATATGCGTTCGTTCTGAGGATGATCCCCACGTGTTCGCCCGTCAGAGGTTCTAAAACGGCCCGTATCCGGTTTTTCCATCCGGAGTCAGTGATCTTTCTGCTGATCGACAAAGTGTCGGAATCGGGCAATATAACGGCATAGCGGCCGTCAAATGCCAGATGCGTGGTCAAGGTCGCCGGTTTCGTCTTGATCGGTTCCCGAAGGATCTGCACCAGCAACTCATCGCCCGGACATACCAGATTCGGATTGTTGCGCTTGATAAAAATCGGCGCATAGTCCGGTGCATTGACCGTGGGGTTCAGATCGTCGAGCGGCAGGAAACAGTGGGCAGACTCGGAATCTTCTCCGCTCACACCGATATTTACAAAAGCCGCATTCAGATTCTTAACGATATTTGCCACCTTACCGATGTAGATGGCTCCGATCGCAAAAGGGCTATCGTTGCTTTCGGGATCGTAAACATTCAGTTCCTTAACGTTTCGCTCTTCGACCGCCAGGGACAGGATCTTATCGTCCCGACGCATTATGAGGCGTTTCATGACCGTCCCCCTTCCGGAACGACTGTGCCCATATCATTTAGGGAGATAAAACCGCCGTTTTCATCATCTGCATAGAGATCGATCCGGTGGATCCTTAATTTATTACCCGGATATTCGATTTGATCCGGATAAGTTTCACAAAATGTCCGAAATACCAGATCGGGTTTGATATTGATCGCGGAACCGGTGGAGACACGCAGATAGAGTCGGTCCTCTTCCATCTTGCTGTCCAGGATATGCGGTTTGATATCCAGTGTCGTCTCCCCCTTCTTTGACTCTTTTGTAGCGAGGATCTCAGGCTTATTCAGGAAGTCTTCCCATAAAGCTTTCGCCTGCTCAGGCAGTTTCTCGCGTCCATCGATCCATAACATGTAATCGGCAGCAGCGATCACGGACATACCGCCTTTCGCCTTCTCGGGTAGTTCCCGGTAATCCAGCACGCGCATGCCGTCGGTCATCACTTCGTTCAGGCGTCGTACGCTTTCCTCGGTGGAAAATGTATCATAGACCTGGATGTCGACATATTCGCCCTCACTGCTCATGCCCAGACCGAGCGGCTGTGCGAAACTCATGATCTGGTGCGGCGAATAACCACCCGTATACGAGATCGGAATGCCTGCGCGGCGCATAGCCTTCTGGAAGAAACGCATGACATCCAGATGTCCGATGTATACCAGGGATCCGTATTTGGCAAATTTAATTCTTACGTTCAACGCAGATCCCTCCTTCGAAACTTCCGACTCCGCAGCCGGAGCATTGCTTACGACAATTAAACGTTACCTCAGCGCGCTGTGCCTTCTCCCACTCGCGGATCAGGAAGCGCTTGGAAACGCCGGTATCGATGAAATCCCACGGAAGCAATTCATCCGTTGAGCGTTCACGTGTATTGTAGAAGTCGATGGAAACGCCACATTCGTCGAAGGCTTCCATCCAGACATCGTTCTTGTAATATTCAGACCAGGCATCGAAGATGCAGCCTTTCTCGTACGCTTTGACGATGACGGGTGCGATCCTGCGGTCGCCGCGGGCGAGCACACCCTCAAGGACGGTCAGGTCCGCCTCATGCCAGTTGTACTTCATGCTCTTCGAATTGAGCATTTCCCCGAATTTGTGGCGGACGATGCGTGCGCGGTCCAGGAACTCTTCCTTCGTGCACATAGGTACCCACTGGAACGGAGTGAACGGCTTCGGAACGAAGAAGGACGAGCTGGCAACGATCTGTACGCGACCGTTCCGCTTCTCCTTCGGGATCTCGTAATAACGGGCCGCGATCTTATTACAGAGGATCGGGATGCCTTCCATATCCTCGACGGTTTCGGTCGGCAGGCCGAGCATGAAATATAATTTAACTCGGGTCCAGCCGGCATCGAACGCCTGACCGGAACCATTGATGATATCCTCTTCGGTGAGTCCTTTATTGATGACATTACGCAGGCGCTGCGTGCCTGCTTCGGGCGCGAAGGTGACCGAACTCTTGCGGATATCCTGCACCTTACTCATAACGTCGAGGGAAAATGCATCGATACGCAAGGACGGCAGGGAGATATTGACCCCCTGATCCTTATAGGTGTCGATCAGGTAGTTTACCAGTTCTTCCAGGTGTGAATAATCACTGGAAGAAAGCGAACTTAAGGTGATCTCTTCGTGTCCGGTCGATGTCAGAAGCTCAAGCGCATTTTCCTTCAGGAATTTCAGGCTACGCTCACGCACCGGGCGATAGATCATACCGGCCTGGCAGAAACGGCAGCCGCGGATACAACCACGCTGGATCTCCAGCGTTACTTTATCCTGTGTCGCCTTGATATACGGTACGATCGGATGATTCGGATAGTAGGTATCGCTCATATCCTTCACGATCTCTTTGCGGATCTTCTTTGGGATATCGTCGTAGACCGGTTCGAAGGAACGAATGGTACCATCGAGGAGCGGATCCGGTGCCGGATGCTCTTCGTCGTAATATTCTACTTCATAGAGTGCGGGAACATACATGCCGGGAACCTTTGCGATCGCATGAAGGATCTCTGCACGGCTCTTGCCGGCAGCGCGCATCTCCTTATACAGATCCATGATCTCGTAATACCGGGTCTCACCCTCACCCATGTAGAAGAAATCAAAGAAGGGAGCCAGGGGCTCCGGGTTATATGAACAGGGACCGCCTCCGACCACGATGGGGTCCTCTTCGGTCCTGTCTTTTGCATAGATCGGGATCCCGGACAGATCGAGGATCTGCAGGATGTTTGTGTAACACATTTCGTATTGCAGGGTGATCCCGAGAAAATCAAAATCCTTAATGAGCAGCTGACTCTCTACGCCGAACAGGCGGATGTGGTTTTCACGCATCGCCTTATCCATGTCCGGCCACGGGCTGTACACACGGTCGCAGTACACGTCTTCTCTGCGATTGAACATATCGTACAGGATCTGGATGCCCAAATGCGACATACCGATCTCATACACGTCCGGGAAGCACATACAAAACAGGACATCGACGGATTTGGGATCCTTCGATGCCGCATTGACTTCATTTCCGATATAGCGGGCCGGCTTTTCGATCGAGAGAAGGATCTCTTCGGGAACTGCCAGGTGGCGCTTCTCGGAAAATGCCATGGATTCATTTACGCTCGTCTTCATGAAACCTCCATGCGGTTAGCGGGCATGCGCAAAAAAGCAACATGCCCGTCGTGGTATATCTCTATCTGTTTGCAAGTTCGATCATGATGTCCTCGAGTGATACTCCCTTTTCGGCCATCAGCACGAGAGCATGGTACAGGAAGTCCGCGATCTCGTATTTGATCTCTTCGGGGTCGGGATTTTTCGCTGCGATAACGATCTCGGTCGCTTCCTCTCCGACTTTCTTCAGGATCTTATCGATACCCTTATCGAAGAGATAGTTGGTGTAGGAACCTTCCTTCGGATGCTCCTTGCGATCCTGGATGATCGCCATGACATCGGCCAGAACGTGGTTCGGATCCACGGCCACCGAAGGCTTCTCGAGCACTTTGTTGAAGAAGCAGCTCGTCGCGCCGGTATGGCAGGCGGGGCCTACCGGATAAACCTTCGCCAGCAAAGTATCCTTATCACAGTCCAGGTACAGGCTCTTCACATACTGAAAGTTACCGCTGGTCAGACCTTTCACCCACAGTTCCTGACGGCTTCTGGAATAATAGGTCATGATGCCGGTCGAGATCGTCGTATCGAAGGCCTCTTTATTCATGTAAGCGACCATCAGCACTTCGTTCGTACGATAGTCCTGCGTTACGACGGGGATCATACCCTGCTCGTTGAGTTTGCACTCTTCCCAGGATGCATTGACCGTGATCTCATATGCGGGCAATGCGAGCGATTCCACGCCTGCGCCGCCATCGATCGCAACGTCGAGTCCGGAAAGGGAAACCGACTTCACGCGTTCCTCACCAAAACGCGCAACGCCCTCTTCATACGCTTTCTTCTCCTGTTCACTGTCCGCGTCACAGAATACAAAAAGCGCGCCGGCATAAATATACTTCTTGATATCTTCAAAGCGACGGATATTGCCGCAGATCGCCGCCGGCATATCGCTCGCCTGGATCATATGCTTCGCGGTATGGATCGCGAGGTCATTTTCCGCGTCGCCCTCGGAGATATTCTTCAGAATGACATATCCGAAGCCCTCGTTACGCAAAAGGGCGATCGTCTCCATCGCGTCTTTCCAGACATCCTGCGACTTCTCGCGGACGCAGGCACCCTTGATGAATAAAAAGGCAGTCTTTTCATTTACCGTATGCTGCATAGTTTCATCCTCAATTCTTTTCAAACTTTTCGATAGCTTCTTTCAGGTCGATGCGTTTCTCGTATAACGCCTTACCGATGATGGCGCCGTGGATCTTCGCGTCGCTGATGGCCTGCAGGTCATCCATACAGGACATGCCTCCGGAAGCGATGATATCCAGGCCGGTCGCATCGGACAATGTCTTCGTCGCCGATACGTTGGGGCCGGTCAGCATGCCGTCCTTCGAGATGTCGGTATAAACGACCGTGCGAACGCCATAGACCTTCATCTGCAGCGCGAGTTCGATGGCGGAAATGTTACTCACATCCACCCAGCCCTGGGTCGCTACCAGACCGTTCTTCGCGTCGATTCCGCAAACGACATGGGAAGGGCCGAAACTGTCGACCATCTTCTTTAAGAGCTTCGGATCGGTCACGGCCTTCGTGCCGACGATGCCGCGGAATACGCCCATGTTCAGGACCTCTTCCATGTCCTCGAGGCTGCGGATTCCGCCGCCGAGCTGCACGGGCACGTGGACCGAACGAACGATCTCACAAATGACATCACGATTGACCCCGCGGCCCAAAAGCGCGCCATCGAGGTCAACCAGATGGATAAAGGAAGCACCGGCCGCCTCCCAGGCGAGGGCGACTTCGACCGGATCCTCCGAGTATACCTGGACCTGATCAAACAGGCCCTGTTTTAAGCGGACACATTTTTTGTCCTTGATATCTATAGCGGGATATAACTGCATTACAGGGCTCCCTTCGTGGACAATACGCCATCGATGCGATCGTCGATCATGGTCGCCTGATCCAGCGCTTTGGCAAATGCTTTGAATACGCACTCACAGATGTGGTGATTATTCGTGCCGTTCAGAAGTTTGATGTGAATGTTCATGCCTGCGGAATAGCTCAGGGCATAGAAGAACTCACGCGTCATCTCGGTATCATACTCACCGATCCGGGGTGTGGTAAACTCCACGTCGAAGTTCAGATACGGACGACCGGAAAAATCGATCGCGCACATGACCAGTGCCTCATCCATCGGGATGATCGCAGACCCAAAGCGCTTCATGGAAGACTTATCTCCCACTGCGTTTAAGATCGCCTGGCCCAGAACGATGCCGGTATCTTCTACCGTGTGGTGACAGTCCACGTAAGTGTCGCCGTCAGCATTGACCGTAAGATCGAATAAACCATGTCTCGCAAAACTGTTTAACATGTGATCGAAAAAGCCGATGTGGGTATCCACGTCTGCGGTTCCGCTACCGTCGATCGCGATCGAGATCTCGATATTGGTTTCCTTCGTGTATCTGGATACGGTTGCGTTTCTCATAGCATGCCTCCTAACTTGTTATCTTTTTATTTCTCGTCCTCAAAGCGTACTTTGATGGAATTTGCGTGTGCGGTCAGGCGCTCTGCGTTTGCAAATGCCTGGATGTCGTCCTTCATCGGCGCCAGAGCTTCCTTCGAGAAGTAGATGATGCTGGACTTCTTGATGTAGTCATCCACGGAAAGCGGCGAGAAGAACTTCGCGGTACCGTTCGTCGGAAGGACGTGGTCCGGTCCTGCGAAATAGTCGCCGAGCGGCTCGCTGGAGTACTCGCCGAGGAAGATCGCACCTGCGTTTTTGATCTTCGTCATGGTCAGGAACGGTTCCGCGGTCAGGATCTCTAAGTGCTCGGGAGCGATATCATTGACCGTCTGGATTCCGGTCTTCATGTCGTCACAAACGAGGATGTAGCCATAATTATCCAGAGACTTTTCGATGATCTCCTTACGGGACAGTTCCTCGGTGAATTTCTTCACTTCTACGTCGACCTTTTCGGCCAATTCCATGCTGTCCGTTACGAGGATCGCGCTGGCGAGTACGTCGTGCTCTGCCTGGGACAGAAGGTCTGCGGCAACGAAACGAGGGGTTGCCGTCTTATCCGCCAGAACGGTGATCTCACTGGGTCCGGCGATGCTGTCGATGGAAACGTGTCCGAATACGGCCTTCTTTGCGAGGGCTACGTAGATGTTGCCGGGGCCGACGATCTTATCGACCTTCGGAATGGTCTCGGTTCCGTAAGCCATGGCTGCGATCGCCTGAGCTCCGCCGACCTTGTAGATCTTCGTTGCGCCTGCGATGGTCGCTGCCGCGAGGATCACTGGATTGACCTTACCATCTTTTCCCGGAGGGGTCGTCATAACGATCTCGGGAACGCCGGCTACCTTCGCGGGAACCACGTTCATCAGAACGGTCGAGGAAAGCGGTGCCGTGCCGCCGGGTACATAGATGCCGACGCGGCCGATCGGGGTCACGCGCTGGCCCAGCAGGCTTCCGTCCTCTTTGGTGTCAAACCAGCTGTAACGAAGCTGCTTCGTGTGGAATTCGCGGATATTGGCCGCGGAACGCTGCATAACGCCCATCAACTCGGGATCTACGGTCTCCAGAGCCTCGTCGATCTCTTCCTGTGTTACCAGGAGCTGGTCGGCGGTCAGGTCTGCGCCGTCAAACTTCTTCGTAAATGCAAGCACCGCTGCGTCGCGGTTTGCCTTCACTTCCTTCAGGATCTCGGCTACACGCTCTGCATAGCTTTCATACTGGTTCGGATCGCGCCTGAGCAGGTCCGAAAGAATATTCTTTTTATTCTCTTCGTTTAACTTGATGATTCTCATAGTATCTCCTTTATAAGGCTTAGCCTTCGATAAGCTTCTTTACGTCTTGGATGATCTTCGTGATCCGCTCGTTCTCCATCTTCATGCTGACGCAGTTTACGACCATGCGCGCGGACAGAGGGCAAACCTCTTCCAGAACGGTCAATCCGTTCTCGCGTAAGGTGGAACCGGTCTCGACGATATCGACGATGACTTCGGACAGGCCGACGATGGGCGCCAGCTCGACGGATCCGTTCAACTTGATGATCTCGACCGTCTGGTGCTTCTTGTTGTAGAAATAGTCCTTCGCGATAGCCGGGTACTTCGTGGCAACGCGGATCAGTTCATGATTCTGCAGATGGGCGCGGGCACTCTCGGGACCGCAAACGCACATTCTGCATTTTCCGAATTTCAGATCGAGGACTTCGTACAGACGGCGTCCCTCTTCGAGGATCGTATCCTTTCCGACAATGCCGACATCAGCCGCACCGTACTCAACGTAGGTCGGAACGTCGGTCGCCTTCGCCAGGAAGAACTTCATCTTCAGCTCTTCATTTACAAAGATCAGCTTGCGTGTTTTTTCGTCCTTCATCTCCTCGCAATGGATGCCGATGTTCTCGAACAGTTCCATCGCTTTTTTCGCCAGACGGCCTTTCGCAAGCGCAAATGTTAAATATTCCATAGTTTACCTCACTTTAACTCGTACAGAGTCTTGCTGCTTCCGTCTTCGGAAATATAGGTCAGCGCGGTGTTCTTCTGACGCTTTGCCTGTTCGACGTAATCTTCGATCGACTTCTCGTTAAAGCGCTTCATAAGCGTGACTCTCTCGCCGTTCTTACGCATAGCGACTGCTGTCTGGATCGCCTTCTCTTTCTGAGCGCGCTCATACAGCAGGATCGAGCCGGCATCTTCGACTTCCACCGCGATCTTTTGACGGGACAATGCGAGCATCAACAGATCTAGATTGATCGCGAAACCAACGCTTGGAGCATCTTTGCCGAAATGCTTCAGCAGGCTGTCGTAACGGCCGCCCGTGCAGAGGACATCGCCTGTGCCGTAGGTGTAGCCCTGGAAAATGATGCCCGTATAGTATTCAAAACGGCCCATCTTCGCGAGGTCGAAATAAACATAAGACTCCAGTTTATAGTAAGAAAGGATGCTGTAAAGCTTCTCCAGATATTCAATATATGAGATCAGTTCGGGATCTTCGGTCACCTGCTTCAGTTCGGCGATCTTCTCGATGCTGCCGAAGCATACGGAAAGACGACGGAAGATCTCGCGGCTTTCTTTGGAAGCGCCTGCCTGCTCCAGGACCTCATCGGCCCCGTAGAAGTTCTTCGCTTCGATGAGCTCAAGCAGTTCCATCCGGATCTCATCGTCCAGGTTCAGATCCTTCAAAAGGCAACGCATGAACCCGTTGTGGCCGATCTCTACCTGGAATTTCTCCAGGCCGGCTGCCTTAAAGCAGTCGATCACACAAGCCAGCATCTCAGCGTCCGCATCGGAGGTCTCGTCGCCGATCAGTTCTGCGCCGATCTGCGTGACCTCCTTCATGTGGCCGAGCAGACTGTCATGGTTAATGAACGTGTTGCCGCAGTAGCAAAGGCGGACCGGCATGGTCTCCTGCGCATAGTACTTCGCAACACTGCGTGCGATCGACGGTGTGATGTCGGGACGCAACACCAGGGTGTTGCCTTCCTTATCAAAGAATTTGAACATATCGCGGGAACTAATGCTGCCGCGCTCTTTAGCAAATATATCGAAAAACTCGAACATCGGCGTCTGGATGTCACGGAAACCGTAACTATGGAAGATGCCGGAGATCTTTTGGCGCATAGCCTCTTTCGCCGCACATTCCTCTCCATACAGATCCCTAACGCCTTCGGGTGTGTGTAATAATTCGTTCTTCATAGGATTACCTCTTTCTTGACACTTTAGCGCGCTACCATATTACCATGTTACCATAGTAACAAGATAATATGTCAAGTATTATATCAGAGGGCTTATGGCTTGTCAACCCTTATCATTGTTTTTTTTCGCGTGCTCTTCCAAAGCATCCCTGCGTTCGAGGTCGTCGGCCAATGCTTCGAGAAAATGAACGTAGACCGCCTTCTTCAGCGGTACTTCATAATATACTTCGTGGAGCAGTTCATCGATGGTGAAGCTCATCCTCTCCTTTCGCGCCGCACGTTCCCAGAACGGAACGATCGTCGTGTAAGGAACATAGTAGATATGATCTATAGAAGTAAAATGGATCAGGAAGAACGAAACGCCGCCCTGCGCCTCGAAATCCTTCATAAACTCCATCTGGTGTTCGTGGATGTTTTTTAAGGGAAAACTCGTCTCCTGGCACTCTTTCGCATCAAAGCAGACCGGCACGCCCTGCACCGCCCCGATATAATCGACGGTACTCTTCTGGTCGAAATACGCGAGCGTGATGTGCCGCGTCTCCTTATCGATATCGATTGGCTTGATGGGCGTCGGTATCTTCTGGATCAGGGCCAGGTTCTGCGACCGGTAATAGTCCAGGGTGACATTGATCATCTCTTCAAATGTATCGCCTCGCAGGCCGCGGCTGGACCAGGTTGCCATAGTTCTCTCCTAAATGTGTAAGTTTTCTTCCTGTAACAGGGACTTGATATCATCAGGGATCGGGGCTTCGAAGCATCGGCCGGATAAGTATCCAAGAGCCCCGGTCATCTCGGGAAAATGCATCTGCCACGAATGCAGCAGGGGCCGTCCCTTCTTCTTACTGTTTGCGTTGTATTTGGAATCTCCGACGAGCGGATGCCCGATGGAAGCCAGATGTGCGCGGATCTGATGCGTTTTACCGGTGATCAGATGCACCTTCAAAGCGGAATAGCTTTCATTATATGCGAGCGGCTCATATTCCGTCTCGATGGCGGCGCCTTCGTCCGCGTCCTGAGATATATAGACTTTATTATTCTGGGAATCCTTACGAAGGAAACCATTCAAAACGCCGGGCTTGGTAATCTTTCCTTCAACGATACACAGGTAGTATTTCTGCAGGCTGCGATCCTTCACGATACGATTTAACTCCTGCAGGCCCGAAAGTGAAACTCCCGCAAGCATCAAGCCGTCCGTATTACGATCCAGGCGGTTGCAGATACCGGGCGTAAACAGTTCATTGTCCAAATGCGGTTTTTTGGAATAATGGTCCACCACAAAGTCCACGACCGATACATCCCCTGCTTTTGCATTCTGGGAAAGCAGACCGGCAGGTTTATTCAGCACCAGGATGTTCTCATCCTCATAAAGGATCGGGACCGGAACGATGTGTGCAGTAGTTTTACCGCCTGACTTCTCCCTAACGGAGGCAGCGCCCTTAGAATTATCCCGGAACATGGCGATCGTTTCATCGCGCATATAGACCTGTACGCGGTCCCCCACCTGCGTCTTCACGTTTCCGTCGGCCTTCGCCCCGTTCAGCAGGATATTCTTCTTTCGCAGGCTCTTCTGGATCACGCTCTGCGGCGCCTTATTCAGAAGTTTCGCCAGATATTTGTCGAAGCGAAGACCCGCTTCGTTTTGAGAGATCAAAAACTCCTGCATAAAACGCTCCTATAGCATGTCAGATAGCCAGTTTGCTGAGCATCCGCGCGATGACTGCGGTGTCCAGCTCCTCCTCATCGTTCAGTTCCTTCTTCGTCAGATCGTTGAAACGATTCTTGAATTTATCTTCAGCGGAAAATGCTTTGACATTCACCTGATAACCGCCGGCCGCTAAGATCCCGGAGATAAAATCCTCCTGCTTCTTCAGCGTAGCGGTATCGGTCTTCTGTCCTTTTCTGTCTTTTGTATACAGGATCACCTCCCGCGCATGCACGAAGGCATATACGGCCCAGAGGGTCGGCAGGTTCGGGTTCGTGATCGCAAGCTCCGCCATTAATTGGCCGAACTGTAAGCGTTCCCTGTACTCGGAAAATTCCTGCGGGTCTGTCCCTTTGTACGGAAAAACTGCGATCAAAATGACAGCCACCTTCGAAAGCGGCAAGGCCAAAAGGACCGCCATGACCGTAAACAGGTTCTTCGGGGAACCGGTCTGCACATAGCCAGTCACATAAAACAGGATCATGCCGCCGATCAAAACGAGCATCAACATGAGCTGGAACAGTTTTCTCCGTTTGAAATATCCGGGAAGTCCTTTATAAAGTCGAAACATGATAAAGATCCTCGTAATCTGTGATAAAAGCATCTGCCATTTCCTGCTTCTGGTCACGCAGATGTTTAGAGTTTTCGTCGTCCACCGCGATCACGGCCATGCCGGCGTTTCGCGCTGCCTGGATACCGGAAGGAACGTCCTCAAACACGAGGCAATCGGCCGGATCCACTTTTAATCGTCTGGCAGTTTCCAAAAACACATCCGGTGCGGGCTTTCCTTTCGCGACCTCGCATCCGGTCGTGATAACTCCGATATAATCCTTCAAGGACAATGCATCGTAGACCGCGCCGACGAGTTCTGCGGAATTACTGGTCGCGATACCTGCGACGATGCCTGCACTCTTGATGTCTTCCAGAAACCTTTGCGCGCCCGGCTTCAAAAACACATCGTGCGAATACTTCTCAAACGCCATCTGATTCCAGCAGATCTTCATCTCTTCTGTCGTCATGGGAATATCAAACCGGTTTTTGAAATACTCGGCGGTCTCGGAGAAACTCATCCCCTCGATCTCGTCCTGCATATCATCCGGGCAGTCGTACCCGAATCTGCCCAAAAAGTCAATATCGATCTGCTTCCACATCCACATACTGTCGACCAGCGTGCCATCCAGATCAAAGATCACGGCCTTCACGTGGCGGCAGATCGTATTTATGTCAAATATATTCATGTCAAACCTCGGCTTTCAGCCTTTCTAATTCTTCTTTCGTAAGTAAACGGCTCTCTCCCGGAGCCAGCGTTTCGTCGAGCGAAAGCGAGCCCATAGTGATACGTTTCAGGTGGATCACCGTCAGACCGAACTTCGCAAACATGCGCTTTACCTGATGGTATTTACCTTCGTAGATCGTGATATATACTTCATCCTCCGATGCGGCCCGCTCGATCTTCGCAGGAAGCGCCGTAAAGCTTCCGTCTGCATCATCGATCTCGACACCCGCTTCTAAAGCACGGATCACCTCTTCGGTGACTGCAGCGTCGAGTCTCGTATAATAAGTCTTCGGTACATGCTTCTTCGGTGAAAGCAACTGATGGGTCAATGTACCGTCATTGGTCAGGAGCAGCAGGCCTTCGGTATCGATATCCAATCTCCCGACGGGTGCCAGGTCCTTTCGCACGCCGTTACTGCGTACCAGGTCCAGGACCGTCTTTTGTCTGGAATCTTCTGTCGCAGAGATAACGCCTGCCGGCTTATTCAGCATGCGGTACTCGTACATATTGTAGAATACTTCAGCGCCGTCGATCTGGAGCGTACAGGCACTCATATCTACCTTGAGATCCGCGGACTTTACGATACTGCCGTCGATCTTCACGCGGCCCTGCGAGATCATCTTCTTCACTTCGCTTCGCGTGCCGTAGCCCATGTCGCATAGAGCCTTATCCAGACGTATGGTTTTGGTCGTTTGCATTTCGGCCTCCTACTGCCAGCGCCAGCCGCTCAGATATTTGTTTTTGATGCTTTTATCTTTCGCCTTACCGAAACCCAGGGGGTGGCC
>JAFYZH010000092.1 GCA_017548765.1 Lachnospiraceae bacterium
GATCCACAGCTTGACCCGGTATGCACTTACCGGAACACCGATCGAGAACCGCCTGAGCGAACTTTGGAGCATCTTTTCGTTCCTGATGCCGGGGTATTTGTATGATTATTCCGAATTCCGCGATCGCTTTGAGATGCCCATTGTGAAGGATGATGACATGAAGACGGCAGATAAACTCCGCGCGATGATCGCACCGTTCATTTTGCGGCGTCGGAAGAAAGACGTGCTTCCTGAACTTCCCGATAAGCTTGAAGAGACAGTATTCGTCCGTCTGGAAGGAGAGCAGCGCAAACTATACGATGCCTGGACGGCCCGGCTTCTCGAACAGCTGTCCGGCCAGAGCGACGAGGCGTACGCGCAGAATAAGATCGAGATCTTGTCGCAGCTTCTGCGTCTTCGTCAGATCTGCTGTTCCCCCGATCTGGTCTATGAAGACTACAAAGGGGGCAATGCGAAACTCGATGCTTGTATGGAATATATCCAGCAGGCCCTCGAGGGTGGCCATAAAATGCTCATATTCAGCCAATTCACTTCGATGCTGGAGATTATCGCCGAACGCCTAAAAGCCGAAAATAGGGCATTTTATCGCATTACAGGGGATACTCCGAAGCAGGAGCGGGCTGACTTGGTCGAAAAGTTCCAGGATGAGACGCAAAATGACACCCGGATCTTCCTGATCTCGCTGAAAGCGGGCGGCACCGGCCTGAACCTGACGGCGGCTGATATCGTGATCCATTATGATCCCTGGTGGAACCTTTCGGTCCAGAACCAGGCCACCGACCGTACGCATCGCATCGGCCAGAATAACGTTGTATCGGTATTCCGCCTGATCACGGAAAACACGATCGAAGAGAATATCTTAAGACTGCAGCAGGCGAAGGGAGACCTGGCAGAGAGGATCCTGGATACCGAGAAGGCATCCTTCGGGAATCTCACCCGCGAGGAACTTTTGGAACTGCTCAGGTCCTGATAAATAAGAACCGGAAGCTCGTGATGAGCTTCCGGCTTTTTTAAAATATCCGAAATAATCCTACGACTTTTCCGAGGATCGTACATTCTTTCACCAGGATCGGTTCCATGGAATCATTTTCCGGCTGGAGTCGATAGCGGTTCTTCTCTTTGTAGAAAGTCTTTACCGTCGCTTCGTTGTCGATCAGAGCCACGACTACATCCCCGTTTTCAGCGGTGGGAGTGGAGGAGACGATTACTTGGTCGCCGTTGTGTATCCCGATATTGATCATGCTGTCGCCTTTGACTTTCAGCATGAATAAGGTGCCGGTATGGGGCAATGCATCACTGTTTACGGAGAAATATCCTTCGATGTTCTGCTCAGCCAGGATCGGGACACCAGCGGCAACACGTCCGATCAATGGGATATGCACGATATTCGAGCGCAGTTCTTTGTCATTTAGGATCTCAATCGCGCGGTTTTTACCGGTACCGCGGCGAATATAGCCCTTCTTCTCCAACGTTTCCAAATGACCGAAAACAGTGGAAGTGGAGCTTAGTTCTAAATCATCGCAGATCTCGCGGACCGATGGCGCATAACCGTTTCGACGAGTGAATTCGGTCAAATATTCATAGACGCGCTGCTGTTTCGCTGTCAGTTTTTCATTTTCCATAGACAAACCTCAGTTCACTCTCAGAAACGGGATCATTTATTCAACAGTTACGGATTTAGCGAGATTTCTGGGCATATCCACATCCAGTCCGCGTGCATCAGCCGCATAGTAAGCGATCAGTTGCAGGATAGCGGAAGTGGGAAAGACGGAGAAAACATCCTCAGTCTCGGGAATGGTCAGCTTCATCTTGCAAATGTCCTTATCGACAACGGTCTGTTCTTCCAGGATCAGGATCACATAAGCGCCGCGGGCATTTACCTCGCGGATGTTGGAGATCGTCTTGGAGAAAACCGTGCGCTGGGTCGCAACGGCGATCACGGGGACCTTATCGGTAATGAGAGCGATGGTTCCGTGCTTCAGTTCACCGGCTGCATAAGCCTCAGCGTGGATATAGGAGATCTCCTTAAGCTTCAGCGAGCCTTCCAGTGAGAGCGAATAGTCATTACCGCGGCCGATAAAGAACGCGTCTTTCGCTTTCTTCAGGTATTTCGCTGCCTTGCGGACGGGCTCCTGGTTATCCAGGATGCTCTTGATCTGCGCAGGAACCTGCTCGAGATCATGGATAAACTGTTTCGCAGCCTTAATGGTGATCTTTTTATTTGCCAGTGCGATGCGGCAACCGATCAGATACAGGGTCGCGATCTGCACGGTGTAAGCCTTTGTGCTAGCTACGGCGATCTCCGGACCTGCATAGGTGTAAACAACGTAGTCGCTTTCACGGGCAATGCTGGACCCTTGTACATTGACCACGGACAGGGTAGTAGCGCCATAACGCTTCGAGAGGCGGAGTGCCTCTAAGGTATCGATCGTTTCGCCGGACTGGGAAATGGCGATCACGAGCGTATGATTATCGATGATCGGGTCCTGATAACGGAATTCCGAAGCGATATTTACCGTAACGGGAATACGGATCAGCGGTTCGACCATGGCTTTGAAGACCATGCCGGCGTGCATAGCGGTACCGCAGGCCACGATCTGGATGCTCTTTAGGCCTTTAAAGATGTCGTCGGGCACATTGTCGTTAGCGAGAGAGGGGAGACCGTCTGCGATACGGCCGTGGATCGTTGCTGCGATCACATCCGGCTGTTCCATGATCTCTTTCATCATATAGTGCTTATAACCGCCTTTTTGTGCGGCAGAAAGGTCCCAATCGACGGTCAGATATTCCGGTGTGTACTTATGACCACGCATATCCTCGATATACATGGAGTTTTTGCCAAGTGTAACGATGTGGTTTTCCGGAACGACGAAGTATTTATTTGTGTATTTGATGAGTGCAGTGATATCCGAGGAAATGAATGCGCCGTCGTCGCAAAGCGTAGCGACCAGCGGGCTGACACTGCGGATCGCGTAGATCTCGTCGGATTTGCTGTCTTCCGAGTCTTCCTCGACAAACATGATACAGAAAGCGTAGGTTCCGATAAACTCCTTTACGGCCTTACGGATCGCTTCCTTGGGATTTCCCTTGTAATATGCGTCAAAAACCGCTGCAGCGATCTCTGTGTCGGTCTGGGTCTTCAATTTGCCTTTGAGACCGAACTTTTCTACGAGTTCGCGGTGGTTTTCGATAATTCCGTTGTGTAGCAATACGACACGACCGAAGGTATGCGGGTGCGCATTGACCTCGCAAACACCACCATGCGTAGCCCAGCGTGTATGGCCGATACCACAGGTGGAAGTAACATCTGCGAGCTCAGGCAGACGATCCTTCAGTTTAGCGACTTTACCGACTTCCTTGATCACACGGTAGGTGCCGGTCTTGCTGTCTTTAACAGCGATACCTGCGCTGTCATAACCACGATATTCCAAACGCTCCAGACCTTCGATGAGAAGACCGGGAGCCATCAGATTTCCATTGTAACCGATGATACCACACATATTGAGTTCTCCTTGAATAATATATTAAAAGCGATGCACTAAGTTGCATCATTGAAATAATCGTAAAACACGTTGATATATTATCACAGAAGAGGGTAAAATGCAAGCAATAAGAGGCTAGGGCAGGCCCATCTGACCGACAGGCAACTATTCGCGAAACTCAAGTTTAACGAATAGTTGACATAAGGGACATGGCTGAATATAGGTTTATGGCCCCAATAACCCTGTTTTTTCGGAAAATATGCTCTCCTGCAACTATTCGTTAAACTTGTAATATGTACCTGCCCATGATATACTACTCTCAGAGCGTTTTTCAGAGTCTTCAGACATATATTTTCACGTCGAAACTCACAAAAATATGCTCATCACATTTCAATATTCCCACGAGGTTTTCTCATGACACTTCAACGTCTATTAAGTTATACGCGTAGTGCAGTCGATCTTTATCATCTGATCGATGACGGCGACAAGATCGCCATCGGTATATCCGGCGGCAAGGACTCATTAACTTTGCTGTATGCGCTGCACGGCCTCAAACGGTTTTATCCTAAACATTTTGACATCGTAGCGATCACCGTAGATCTCGGCCTACCGGACTTCGACACATCAAAGATCGCCGCTTTGTGCGAAAAACTCGATGTACCATACCATGTTGTTAAAACCGACATCTACCAGATCATTTTCGATCAGCGCAAAGAAACAAATCCCTGTTCGCTTTGTGCTAAAATGCGCAAAGGTGCGCTCAACGACGAGATCAAGCGTCTGGGCTGTAATAAAGTGGCCTACGCACATCATGTCGATGACATCATCGAGACTTTCCTGATGTCTCTGATCTTTGAAGGCCGCCTGAATACATTTGCCCCGAACACCTACCTGGACCGCATGGACCTGCATGTCATCCGACCGCTCATCTATGTGGAAGAAAGAGAAATTGTTGCTTTCAAGAAAAAATACGATCTTCCCGTCGTTAAGGCAAAATGTCCTGCTGATGGCTTTACCAAGCGTGAAACCATGAAACAACTGGTGAAGTCTCTGGAGGCAGAAAATCCGCGTATCCGCAGCTGCCTGTTTTCGGCCATTGAGCACGGAAATCTAAAGGGCTGGGAAACCGATCCGGACTATAAGGGCAGATTATAGCCTCGCGTTTTTGGATATATAAGCATTGATTATATTATCGAAAACCCTTGATTTTACAAGCTTTTGAAAGGATCCATCCATGAAATACGCAGATATCAAAAACCGTGAAAACGTATTAAAACTCCGAGAATTGACCGCTCCTCTCCCGCCGTTCGTCATGGATTTCTTCCGTGGCATCGAGCACAAAACGGCCACGCGTACACGTATCGCCTATGCTTACGATCTTAATGTTTTCTTCCGCTTCCTGGTCAATGAACCCACGCCCCTTCAGGGTCGTGAGATCTCTTCCATCCAGGTTGAAGAACTCGATAAGATCCGCGCACTTGAGCTGGAACAATATATTGAATACATCAAATACTATAAGAGCGACGAGGACGATACCGAGCATGTGAACGGTGCCCGCGGCATCAAACGCAAGATCGCGTCCATCAAATCGTTCTACAAGTATTTCTACCATATGGAGATGATCAAAACAAATCCGGCGGAGCTTATCGAGATGCCGAAACTCACGGAGAAAACGATCATCCGCCTCGATCCGGATGAGGTCGCTATGCTTTTGGACACCATCGAGGGCGGCGAGGAACTTACCGCAAAGCAGCAGGAATACCACAAAAAGACGGTGACCCGTGACCTCGCTCTCATCACTCTCCTGCTCGGCACCGGCATCCGTGTTTCCGAATGTGTCGGTCTGAATATGAAGGATGTCGATTTTAAAAACGGTTGTATATCCATCATCCGAAAAGGTGGTAAAGAGGCCAATGTCTACTTCGGAGACGAGGTCGACAACGCATTGGCCATGTATATGGAACAGCGGGAAGGAATGATCCCATGTACCGGTCATGAGGAAGCCCTCTTTTTGTCGCTCCAGTTAAAGCGCATGAGCGTACGTTCCGTCGAGAACCTCGTAAAAAAGTATGCTTCGATCGTCAATCCGATCAAGCCGATCACCCCTCACAAACTGCGCAGTACTTATGGCACCAATCTCTACAGAGAAACGGGCGACATCTACCTCGTCGCGGACGTTTTAGGCCACTCCGATGTAAACACCACCCGTAAGCACTATGCAGCCACCGATGAAGACCAACGTCGGCTTGCAAGAAATAAAGTAAAACTGAGAAAAGACTAAATGAAAAACACGCCGGACCACACTGGTCCGGCGTGTTTAGTTACTCAAGATGCACCGTGGGTTGCTGTGAATCATGTCTTATTTGATCGTAAACGTCAGGGATTCTGAAGCCGTTTCATGGTAAAACGCTCCTTTTGCCGTAACTGTAAGCGTATAAGTTCCGGCATCCAAGGATCCAAACTTCAGATAGATTTTCTGTCCATTTACCGCCTTATTAAGCGCACATTCCTTTAAATTCACATAGGTCGTATCGGGATAGATCGTCTGATCATATACTTTCGACCCGTTAGATTTTTTAACCACTAAATTAATGGATGAAACCTTTCTACCTGCGAAAACGATACCGTTTAAGTTCGCTGACTTCCCTTTCTGAAGCGTGATATTCGATGAGCGCTTTCCATCGATCGAGAGTCTTCGGATAGTAACCGGAGTATTCTCATCAGAAATTGTAAACTCGAGCGACTTTGTGATCGGTACATGCCCAACACTCCACGCCTTAATATAGAGCGTATACTTTCCCGAAGCCATATTCCCGAATCTGATATAATCGGTTGAACCATTCACGGATTTGTTTATGGCAGTCTCTTTCAGATTGATCGACTTGGAATCTGTATCAATAAGTTTTTTATAGACAGGTTCACCCCATCTGTTATTAATCTGAGCATATACATTGTAGATAGTATAAGATGATTTTATCGTTCCCATCAAGTTAGCTGAATAGCCCTTCGGGAGCACAACATTGTAGTTATCGCCTTCGATCGTAAGATTATCAATACTAAAGGCTACAGCTTCAACCGTTTCATCACCCATTACGGGCAATAGCGTCAGTACCATAAAGAACGCTAATAAGGCGTTTCGTATACGCTTGAAAAGCGATCTTTCCAGATGCTTTGTTGTGTTTTTCATTGCAACATACCTCCATTATTCTCCTACTTCCGTCCCACGCCGGAAAATATAATAATGCGCTTATACGCATTACATTTGAAATTGGATCTCTGTCACATACGCAGAGTTTGATCTGCACACATATATTGTAATGACTGCCCGTTTCAGCCCAATATCACACAGCAATAATATACCATAGAACAAACAAAAAAGCAAGGAATTATTAATCTTCCTTGCTTAAGCTTTGCAGCAGTTCATGAAACTCCGGATAGATCTTCTTGACGATCACCGGACGTCCATCAGGATCGATGAAGCAATGTGTCGAATCTCCTTTCGCACACAACTCTCCTGTCGCCTTATTGTAGAACTCATAGCCGACATGCAGACGGATACCTGTGAACTCCAGGATCCGCGTGCGCATCTCGACGATATCGTCGTAATGCATGCTCCGCATATATTTACAGTTCACGTCGACCACAGGGGAAATGAGTCCGTTTTTTTCAAGCATGTCGAAGGGCCAGCCGATCTCTTTCAGTAAGGCTGTGCGGGCCTCTTCCATCCAGCGGATATAATTCGAATGATGTACGACCTTCATCTGGTCGGTCTCATAATAATGTACCATGTGTTCGTAAGTAAAGATCTTCATTTTAATTTCCTCAACGGTTTCTTAATTTCCGCAGCAGTTCCTCAAAATATTCCGGAAGCGCGGATTCAAACTCCATATATTCACCGGTCCTCGGATGGATGAAGCCGAGTTTATATGCATGGAGTACCTGACCTTCCAGGCCTTTGAACGGACATTTTTCCGGTCCGTAAACATCATCACCGACCAGCGGATGATGGATGGACGCCATGTGCACGCGGATCTGGTGCGTACGTCCGGTCTCAAGCCTGCATTCGATCAGCGTATATTCACCGAAACGCTCCCGAACCATATAGTGCGTGATCGCTTCTTTACCGCCCGGTACGATCGCCATCTTCTTGCGGTCCTTCGGCGAACGACCCAGAGGAGCATTGACCGTGCCGTCCTCTTTTACGTTTCCATATACCAAAGCATAGTAACGACGCGTGATCGAATGCTCGGCGAGCTGCTTAGCGATCGCCTGGTGCGCAGTGTCATTCTTACACGCGATGATGATACCGGTCGTATTACGGTCGATGCGGTGCACGATGCCGGGGCGCAGGACTCCGTTGATCCCGGACAGGTGATCCTTACAGTGGTACATCAAAGCATTGACCAGTGTATCCGTGTAATGGCCGGGTGCAGGATGCACGACCATATTCTTCGGTTTATTGATGAGGATCACGTCCTCATCCTCATATACGATATCGAGTTTGATATCCTGGGCGGGGATGTCCGGAACGACAGGATCCGGCACATCCATGGAAAGCACGTCTCCCTCTGCCGTGATATAACTCGGCTTTTGATACTTTCCGTTAACAGTGATATGTTTATCAACGATCAAATTCTTTATAAATGTCCGGGAAAAGTTCTCGTTAAGAAGGGCCAGACATTTGTCCAGCCTTTCCTCACTGCTCTCTTCGGTCACTGTATAAACGAGTTTGCTCATTTTTTATCCTCAGGATCTTCTTTGATCAGGACATCGTCTTTCTTCTTCCGGATCGAATACACATCGAGATCTTCATCCTTATACACGAAGAAAAAGAAAATGACCAGCATGAAACATGATACGGTAACGTAGATATCTGCTACATTAAACACCGGGAAATCGATCGGCTCGAAATAGATCATGTCGATGACAAAACCGCGTACGATGCGGTCATAGCAATTACCGATCGCACCCGCGGTCAATGTAACGGCCACGCTGAAGATCGGAATGTAACGTTTTGTACAAGGCGTACGCAGGAAAACAAAAACAACGACGCCTAAAAGGATAGCGGTGATGATGTAAAAGATGATGAACTGTCCCTGCATCATTCCGAAGGCGCTGCCCCGGTTTTCGACATACGTTAAAGAAAGCACATTTCGAATTAAGGAAATGGGCTCTTTGCCATGTATATGTATGTCCGTCAGATGCTTCGTCCATTGATCCAGGAAAAACAGGAAACCGAGCGAAACCAGACAGATCACCAAAACGATACGGCGATCCATCGGCTTTTGCGGCACCTTCTTTCCTTGCGGAAGGACGAGCCTGCCTTTGATCTCTTCACTCATATATAAATACCTTAATTATCGTAGATTTGAATTTGGACTATTTGTCTGTCCTTTTTCGACTTTCCGAGAACTTCCGTAAAGCGAAAACGCCCAAAACCTCGTACCGAAACGATGTCTCCTTCCTTGATCGAAACATCGGGACGCAGGATCAAACGTGAATTTACAAAAACTCTCTTTGCGGGAAACAGCGCGCTCATCTTCGATCTGGACTCGGAAAATGCTGCTGAAACCAGCGCATCCAGTCGCAGAGAAGCCACACTGGCTTTTACTTCCCGAAATACAGGCTGATAAGAAACGATCAGATCCGCCGGCGCCGGTTCGCATACAACGGAAGTATGTTTCATTCGGTCCACACCGTCGATGATCAGTGATGCGATCTCATCAGAGATCACAAATACCAGGATACTTCCCAAAGCATCATTCAAAAACAGAATATCACCGATACAGGAACGGTCGATATTCAGTCCCATGAGAGTGCCCAGCACATCACGATGCGACAATTTTTCGGCAAAACGACCATTCTTCGGGCGGATCGTAATCATAGAAAAAGGGGGCGCAGTATCTTCAAAATACTGAGCACCCCTCGGATAAAAACAGGCCACTCTCCGTTCGGCAAATTCATGTCCGCCGTCCATATGAACATCCACGCCTGCGAAGGCCTGAACATCTTCTGCGATCAACGACTGCTCAGCGAGATTAAGAAACCGACTGAACATCGGTACTGCTCTCTGCTCACAGCGATATGCCAAATCCATCAAATGACGCTTTGTAAGAAGTAATTCCGCTGTATCATCCGCGGGATTATGTCTTTGATCAATACTCATTATATCGGGTCGTGCGGAAACTGCCGGTTGAAGTTTCTAAGCCCTTAGCATCGCCCTTGAAGTCACCGGAAAGCTGAACATGGATCGGGCTGAATACGAAGATACTGCTTGCGATCGTGTCGAGATTGCATCCCATGCAATAGCTTGCGCCGGAAATGTAATCAAATACATGCTGTGCGAGTTCATTGTTCAAACCATCGAGATTTAAGATAACGGTCTTGCCTTCTTTAAGTGCATCGATCGCTGCCTTAGCATCTTCATCGTTCTTCGGCTTGATCAAACTGATCTCGTTCACATTCATGGTACGAGGGTTCAATTTAGCTACACCTCCTGTTGAAACCTGACGAGGTCCAAAACTACGAGGAGCAGGCTCGGCTTCCTTAGCTTTGCGGGAAAAATCAGGTGAAGCATATGTCTTTGCAGGTGCCTCATCCAGCTCGTCTTCTTCCTCTGAATATCTTTCCTTCTTCTTGCGGAAAAATCTCGACTTCTTAGGTGCCGCAAATTCCTCATCTTCTTCTTCCAACTCATCTTCGAAGTCTTCATCGTCAAAATCATCGTAATCTGAGTCAGGATTGATCTTGAAAATGTTCTTGAAGTTGAAGTTCTCCATAAATCCCATAGTTTTTTTCTCCCTCCGAAATAATCATAATCTATATACGTCGATGTATCGTTCTTGTTATCCGCATGTATGACTCACGATTTGATGGAGTAGTCTCTCTCACCGAAAATACCGGTTCCGACCCTTACCATGGTCGCCCCTTCCTCGACGGCAACCTCAAAATCGTTGGTCATTCCCATGGACAAAACATCCATACATACATTATGTGCTTTTTTCGACCGATTGTCAAGGAAAACTTTGTGCAAATCTTGAAAAATTTTACGATTTTCTTCGGGATTTTCCACATACGGAGCGATCGTCATCAGACCCCGTATGCGAAGGCTTGAAAAAGCGGCGATCTTGTCGATCATTTCGGGGACTTGTTCGAGGGAGATTCCGAACTTTGTCTCCTCATTTGCCACATTAACTTCCAGCAGGATATCGACCGTTACACCCCTCTTTTTTGCCTCTTTATCGATCTCTGTGGCTAAACGCTCGGAATCAACAGAATGTATAAGAGAGGGCTGATTTTGACCTATTATATACTTTACCTTGTTTCGCTGCAAATGACCGATCAGGTGCCATTCGGTGTCTTCGGGCATCTGGGGAACCTTATCGCAAAGCTCCTGAACTTTGTTTTCACCAAATATTCTCTGCCCTGCATCATAAGCTTCTCTAAGCATGCTGACAGGCTTGGTTTTACTGACTGCGATAAGGGTGATTTCAGAGGGATTCCGGCCGCTTTTAATAGCAGATTTTTCGATCCTTTGTTTTATATCAAATAAATTTTCTTTAACACTAATCATTAGTAGACGAAATCTCCTTCTTCATAGTCTGAAGCGTTGTTGGAAATGCGCTCATATTCCTTCACGGTGAACGGTGCATCCTTATCGATGATGTAATATCCGTCTCCGGTCGTATATATGATCTCGACCGGCTTGAAAACGGTATATCCGCGGTCGATATTATATACCCCCTTGATCTTCGCTGTATTAAACAGGCGATAGCGCAGGTTTACACTGGAAGCATTTTCCGTTGAAGGATCATACGGGATATCATCATCGGGTTTATAGTATAACTCATCTCCGCTCTCGAGATCCGAGCCCGAGATAACATACTCGTCTTCCGTGGTCTTGATGATGGATACCTGGCGCTTCGACAGAGAACCGTTATCGGTATAAACCATCATATACGGGTTCGCCTTGGAAGTGTTCACGTAATCCTTGGGTACGGAGAAGTATTCTTTCTCCGTTACAGCTTCTTTGGGGATCTTGTAGCCCGATATATTGCTGTCCGCGATCTGGATATTTACAAAGCGCAGATTGAGGAACGGATAACCGTTACCAGCGAAATCGACCTTTGCATAGCGTTTTCCGTCTGCTCCTGAGAAGTGAGAATAGGCTCCCTCCAGGGTAACACCCTCTTCTTTGAAGATGATGCTGATCCTCTGGGTCAGGAAATACTGAAGTTTATCTTCCTCTTCGAGGGGGAAGATCACGGAAAATGCATCCGAGTTTACGATACGATACAAAGGCGCGTCTTTCTCGACGTATGAACCTGCAGGGATCTTCTTTAATTCGTATTTGGATTTATTGAACAGGCTGCCATTGATCTCGTCCTGTTTGAGAGATACATAATTATCGTAACTGAACATCACGATGCCGGGAACGGTACTGCGGATGGCTTCGAAGACGGATTCTCCTTTTGCATTCTTGGAGATCTGATCATATACATCGGTATTCAAAAGGTCCATCAGATCCGTTGTGATGTCGTATTTGCCATAATACAGGCGGGAATAATCCGAGATCTCAAAGTTCTGGTTAAACTGGGCCAGCACCTTCTGGAAGCCTTTTAAAGTATCTGAGGAGAGATCGTTGTTATTATGGGCTTTCAACTCCTCTTCCATCCTCTTGAAGAAGTCACCCTTCGCATCCATCGTACATACGATCGACGTAGCTCCGATACGCTCTCCGTTTTTGGTGTAGTAGTTCATGTAGCCGTCCATCGGACTGGTCACGATACTCTCATCTCGTAAGATGACGGCCGAATAGATATTCGATGTACTGTTGCTTCCGCTGATGACCTGGAAAGAGGAAACTGAGCGGTGATCGTTCAGACGGAAGATCGAGATTACGAAATATAATATGCATATAGCTAAGGCGATCAAAGCCCAATACGGCAGGTACATGTCATTTTTCATGGCCCTTTGGCTGCGCAGATCGTTTTTTGAATGTCGGATATGATGTTCGTTACTACGGCTCAAGGCTTCGACCTCCTTTCGTGATATTTCTCATTCCCTTTAGAAAAAGGGCTGCGATAACGCACCCCTTTATCCATTAACGTTTATTACAGTGACAATGTTACGAATTGTTTAATATACTCCGGCAGATCCGCTTCATCCAGTGAAATGGAAAGGACGAATGAAACATGGAATTTTTCACTCATGGAATACAGAGTACTGATGGCTTCGGAAAGACGACTCAAATCGTTTTCAAGTTTTGAAATGGTGAGGAAACTGTCAAAATAGATCTTATCCAGATCGTAATCCTGTGCGATCAGACCGGATACAAATCCGATAAACGACTCATAAGAAGAAACCGGATAACTGTAAACGTTGATAAGTCGGATCTGATTATTCAACTCATACATGTGTTTTGTGGATTTATCCACGTAGCAGATGGTTCCGCGCGTTTCTTCCATCGCTTGATTTGCCTTCTCGAGAAGGTACTTTGTCTTCCCTTTTCCTTTTCTACCGGTTATAATTTCAATCATGTGTTAGTCCTCCGTTTTCGTTTATTTTGAATTCAACTTTCACGTCTCAACCATGGTTTAATTATACATCAAACCGGCTCTGAATGCAACACAAAAAGACAAAAAGAATCCTCTTTCTTAGTAGATGGCCGGAATGCGTGTGACCAGATATTGCATCTGTTCGTAGCAGTGTTCATAGGACGTGCAACCTGCCAAAAGTGCCAGATACATGGTCCCGTAATAGTCGCGGAACACACAGCATATCTGGGTCGGTGCGGATGAGGCGGGCTCGCAGATACCGCCGATCAGCTCGAGGTTCAGATGCTCGGGAAGTGCATAGTTTTCTTCTGTATTATAGTACGGCAGCGCAGAGTTCCAATTTACGCTCAGCGGTTCACTCTTGCTGTTCTGGTAGGTGCAAAAATAGACCTGTTTGGATATGATCTCGGTAAATGTGGGATACTTTTCAATCATTTCCCGTGTGACTGTGAAAACATCTAATAAGGTAGTCTCCTGCTTCGATCCGTTTACGGGATATCCGTAAATATTCGAAAACTCGGTCGACTTCAGATTTAAGTCTTCGGACAATGCGTTCATGTTCTTTACAAAGGAAGATATGCTGCCGCCCGGATGTCCCAAAGCTAAAGCGATCACGGCATCATTTGCACAATACATTAAAGAAGCATACAGGAGATCTTCGATCTTATAGGTATCATCCTTTTGAAATTTGCAACGCACCAGGTTACTGCTTAAGTTATTCGTGTCCTGGGAGATCGATATAGTGCGGCTCAGATCGTCTTCCTCGCTAAAGACAACATAGGCTGCGAAAAGTTTCGTGAAATTCCCGGCAGGGATGGCGGTCAGCGCCTGTTTGCTGAGGATCACTTCACCGTTTGTCAGGTTAACCAAAAGCGCCTGACCTGCAGTGATCTCAGACGTGTCATATTCGCTGTCATCTTTGATGAATATCGTGTTACCGGATACTCCGTCTACTCTTTTCACTGGTTTATCAATGTCATTTGTATAGGAAAACTCTGCTGTAGCGTCCGCTTCTTTCGTATCACCCATGGGCGTATAGGGCTTCATGATATTGTCTTTTGAAGTACATCCCGTGATACAAAAGCAAAGCAAACATGCGGCCAATATAAGCGAGATCGACGCATGTAATGATCGAAAGCATTTACGCATCATTTGTAAGCCTCCCTCCAGTCGAGATCGCCGCGTTCCAAAGCTTTGATCAGAAGCTCGGCGGTAGCGAGGTTCGTCGCCAACGGTATGCTGTGTACATCGCATAAAGCGATCACGGCATGCGCATCGGGCTCTCCCCTCTTCGCACTAAGCGGATCACGTAAGAAGATCACCATATCGATACCGTTGTTTTCGATCATGGCTCCGAGCTGGGTCTCGCCGCCTAAGTGGCCGGCATTGAATTTATTGACCGTAAGGCCGGAAGCATTTTCGATCAACTGACCGGTCGTCGCAGTCGCGTATAAGGTATGCTTACTAAGTATACCGCGATAAGCGATACACAGGTTCTGCATCAATACTTTCTTCGCATCATGCGCGATAAATCCTATGTTCATGTTTTCTCCTTTACAGATCGCTGAAAATGCTCTCTTTCTTTTCCTTCTTCTTACGCTGCAGACCGACGTTCAAAACCAGTCCCAGCAACATGAAACTACTGATGATCGAACTTAAGCCGTAACTTACGAACGGCAAAGGAAGCCCCGTGTTGGGCATGAGCCAGAGGTTAACGGCTACATGGATAAATGTCTGGTAGGTAAAGAAACTTGCAACACCGACGCAGATCAAACGGCCTCCGAGACTGTCGGCGTTTTTTGCGATGACCATGATCTCGATGATCAATGCGATGAAGAGGCCCAGGATGATCATACAGCCGACAAATCCGAGCTCTTCTCCCGCTATGGTGAAGATAAAGTCTGTCTGTGCCTCAGACAGATAGTTACCGTTTTTAACCGATTCAAAGCTGGTCGTATTGAGACCCTTTCCCCAGAAACCGCCGCTGCCGATCGCCATGACGGCATTTTCCTGCTGATAGATCTTATCCTGGTATTTCTGCGGATCAACGAAGGAAAGGATACGATTTACCTGGTATTGTTTAAGGAAGAGGTTATCTCCGTTCAGCAACGAATAGATAAACCAAACGCCTGCAGGAACGACAACGGCCAATGCGATCGCGATGATCTTATAACTGAGTTTAGCGACATAGATCATGGTGAGGATGGCCATCGTACACAGGATCGTCGTCGAAAGGTCGGGCTGGATCACGATCAGTAGAAGCTGCGGCGCGATCAGAGCCACGATCATACCCCAGGTAAGCGGTGAATTCACATGTTTCTTACGATAATTCAATACGGCCGCGAGGTTCAGAACGATCGCGATCTTTGAAAACTCGGAAGGCTGTACACGACCGATCACGGGAAGGTCGACCCAACGCTTCGCACCGAGAGTCGTATTACCGAAGAAGCGTACCATCAACAACAGGACCAAACTGGTTCCGAAAACGATGGGCCACGCTTTGAAAAAGAAGTTGTAATCGACCAGCATCATGACAGTCATAGCCAGGACACCGACTGCGATACCGAAGAGCTGTCTTTGGGGCATGCTCTGGTAATCGATATTATCCTTCGTGGCGCTGCGGATCAAAAGGAAGCCGATAGCGCAAAGCAGGATAACGATGATAATGATACGAACGTTTAAGTTCTTCAGGTTATACTTCTTGAACATACTGCCTCCTTTCTCCGTATTTCGTCATCTTTCAGATCATTTATTATCTTTTTTCTCCTCGGAAGCGCTCTCTTTTTCCTTGCTTTCGGGGACCACATCCTTCATGAGGAAAGCCGCGACCTTACGAAACGTCTTTCCGCTTCCGTGTTTACGCCGGGAAGAAAACCTTCCCATATTATTCTCCTGGGCGATCTTGAGTTCCATAGGGAAGACGCCGATCAGGTTCGCATGCAAGGCTTCCTCGATCTCCTCGATCGTCATGCAGGCCTGCTTGCGGATCAACTTCTTCTGGACCATATTGATCACCAGGTCGATGGAATGCATATTTTCCGCTTCCAAAATACCGATCACGCGATCCGCGTCGCGGACAGAGGTGCGGTCCGGAGTCGTGACTACTAATGCCCTGTCGGCCAGGGTTGCGGCTTCGATAAAACCGTTATCGATACCGGCCGGACAGTCGAGCAGGATCACATCGGCCAGAGGGCGTAATTTACTTAACGCCTCAGATAGTTTTGTTTTGGTCAATGCGCTCTTCGACCGCGTCTGGGCAGCAGCGACCAAAAACAGGTTCGGGGCATCCTTGATCGCGACCATGGCCTGATCCGCCTCACAGCGCTCTTCTGCGATGTCCATCAGATTATTGATGATCGGGATATCCGTCCCCATATGAAGATCCAGATTACGTAAGCCGGTATCCAGATCGATCACGATCGTTTTGGCTCCGGCCTGAGCCAATGCATACCCTAGATTTGCACATAAAGTCGTTTTTCCGACTCCGCCTTTTCCGGATGTTATAGCGATCACAACACTCACGATCCTTACCTCCTTATCATATCAGTCTCCGACATCGCCGTTGTTACTGTTGGAAGCGCCACGGCTGATCACCTCGTCGAGGGTGATCTCTTTGTAATAATACTCATAGATATTACGTACCAACATCGCCGTATACGCGGATGTATAACCGTTACGGATCGAGGCCGTAACCGCGATCTCCGGGTTATCATAAGGCGCATAACTAACGAAATGTGCATGGTTCGGACGATGCGTATCTTCCTGTGCAGATCCCGTCTTACCTGCGATATCGATATCGGAAGTCTTAAAGTAAAGATTTACCGTACCTTCGCGTACTACGGAACGCATGCCTTCCTGGACCGTACGGAACGACTCCTGGGATACGCCTTCGATCTTCTGGACTTCCGGTGTATAATCCGTGATCGTTCTTCCGTCTGCATCTGCTACACGGTCGATCAAGGACAGTGAGTAGAGATTTCCGCTGCTTGCGATCGCGGTTACATAGCGTGCCAACTGTACCGTCGTATAGTTGTTGGTACCCTGTCCGATCGCGGACAGAACGGGAAATGCATCGGATACCATCGGGTTCGTTTCATCGAGCTCGATACCGGATAAGGATCCGAAACCGAACTTCTCGGCGTAAGTCTTCAATCTCGCCAGACCGAGACTTTCATTATAGTTTCCGGAAGCGTCTGTACTCAGTCGATAACCGACTTCATAGAAATAATAGTTACAGGAATTTGCAAGACCGCCGACCAGATTCAACGGGCCATGTGTCGTCACGCCGTCGCTACGGAAGATCCAGCATCGAGGCGAAGGGGTTACATTGTCATAGATACCCAGACACTCGATCAGTTCATCCCTAGTGATGACCTTCTCTTCCAGTCCGGCGATCGAAGTCAGCATCTTATAGGTGGATCCCGGTGAAGTACGGGATTGTGTCGCATAGTTATAAAGAGGATTTGACGCATCGTTGAGCAATGCACTGTAGTAGGATGCATCGACCGTACCTGAGAACCGGTTGATATCATAACCCGGATACGAAACAATAGCTAAAACCTCACCGGTCTTAACGTCGGTAACGACCGAGGAAGCGTTACAAGGATCCAAGGCCAGCTGCGCAGGTGTGATCTTGATATCCTTAATGCATTTGCGCATGAATTCATAGGTCTGCTGGGCGCCTGCGCGCTTCAGAAGCTGAATGCTCTCTGCATCCGGCTCCAATACTTTCTGTGAATACAAAGCCAGGCAGATCTGCGAACCGGAGATCACTTCATCACGGATCAGGTTCTTATAGATGCGCTTGGAGAAGGCCTCATAATCCTCGAGGTTCGAAAACAGCTCGTTCAGGATCATTTCATAGACCGCATCACCGTTTACATATTTTCCGAGATCGGAAAATGCGGACGTATTGATCCATTCGTTGGCGATGGCAGCATAGATGAAATCATGTAACGAAAGCTCGCCGGAAATGAACTGCTTATATTTCGGATGGCTGTTTTCGATACGATCGGTCTGTATGATCTTCGCTTCCTCGCTCAGATACTTATAGATCAGCATCATGTAATCGCGCAAGGTATCATCCAGATCATTCAGTTTCTTATGTTGATCGGCAGAGAGCTGCTCCTTCACCGAAGCAACCACCTTAGCATATTCGGCCTTATAGGCGTTAAAGATCTCTTTTTCTTCCTCTCCCGCTGTCGGATCCGCAAAATGCTGCGTAGAAAGAACGTTGTTATTGATCAGCTGGAAATATACAGTCTTTATCGGGATCACGACATCATCCGAAGAAAGCTCGCTGGTATCGACGTCCTCGAAGACCAGTTTATCCCAGATAACGGAAGCCAGCGTCTGCTCCAGGATATGATAGCAGGCGATAGTCAGATCGTGGTCTATGGTCAGGTAAACGTCCTGGCCTACTTCCGCCGGCGTTTCGCTGATGATCTCGATGACTTTTCCGGCTGCATCCAAATACATGGACCGTTCGCCTTTTGTGCCTTTCAGCGAAAGCTCCATCAATTCTTCGATACCGCTTCGGCCAATGATGTCACCGTACTCGTAGTTCGGGTCTTTCAACTGCAACTCTGCGAGCTGGTCGGTGCTGGCCTTACCTGTATATCCGATGATATGGGCGAAATACTGACCGTCCGGGTATTCGCGCACATACTCCTCTTCTACGTCAACGCCGATGATCTCGTCGGCATGCTCCAATACGCTGGACACCGTGTGCTCCTTAACGTTACTGGAGACAACGATGGATTTATACTTTGTATAACGCATGTTATATAAGGCCCAACGGATGTTCAGCATCTTCAGTTTAACGACGGGGGAAACCTGGATGGGATTATTATCCTCGTCTACCCAACGTTCAAAATAAAACTTCTTTTCGAGCATCTTAACGACTTCATCGGCAGAAATATCCGAAGGATATTTTCCCGCCGCGTCATCGAGCTGGGAAGTATTCTGCAAACCGTAGACATCACGAAGAAGACGCAGTCTCTGCGCCTCGGATGAAGATGTATAAGTATAGATCTCGCCTTCCTTATCGGAACCGGACAGGCCGAGGGACAAATAGGTTTCAAAAGACTCATTGCACGAATCCAAAAGGGTCACCAGTTCGTATACCCACTGGTTCTTCTGTGCATGCTTGACATAGTAGCCGGTATCCTTTAAGGTAACGGAATAAACCAAGTTGTTTTTCGCCAGGATAACGCCGTTTCGGTCGTAAATATTTCCTCGAGTACTCTTCGTTGTGATCTTATTCAGGGATTTTTGGATATAGTTATCCATATGTTCCTGCTGCTCCACGATCTGGAGTCGGAACAATCGTGTAATAAGCACTATGAATAACAATAGGTAGACCAGCATGACGGGGAACAGGCGGGAACGGAAAAACCGCTGCATGATCTCCTTGCAGATCTTTAATATCTCCTTAAACAAACTTCAAAGCACTCCTTTTCTCGCTGTCTTCCAAAAGATTATTCCCGTAATACAGCAATCCGAACAGAATAATGGAGACGACCACGGTAAATATGATCTCCGGAAAAATGATGTTCTTGAAGTACGAACCGAAATTCAAACGGTTACGAACGAGGAACCGGAATATGAATATATACAAATGGTAGATCAATTCGCTGAAAAATGCGATCAATATCGGGACTAAAGGCACATCCGTCGTAAGACGTTGATACGTAAGGCCCGTCAGGAAACCGATAACGATGTAGATCAGAGATGAAAAGCCGATGTACTGGCCCAGGATGATATCCATGATAAGGCCGCCGAAGAAACCGGTAAACATGCCATTAACGCTTCCGCGGAGCAGGCCTGCCGAAAACGTATAGATCAGTATTAAGTTCGGCGAGGTATTCAAGTACGGGATCCGGTTCAGGATACTGACTTGAAGGATGATGAGAATGCCCATCAACAGGCTCTGCAAAAGAATGCGTTTCATAGGTTACTCTCCCGTCAGCACAGGGTCTACTTACTTCCGTTTCATGATCACCATGACATTCTCGATGTTCTCGAAATCCACGGCGGGTATCAGATAGCCGGACATCGTCATGTTATTCGGGTCCGTCTGCAAAAGAACCGCATAACCGATGGTCAGGTCCGGAAGGTATTTACTACTCGTGGGTGATGTGATGATCTCGTCGTATTCACGGATATCGGCATCTTTCTTCATGTACATCAGGCGGATATAGCCTTCGGACATTGCGTCGATATCGCCCATGACCATACAGGATGCACGGGAGGTCCGGCCGATGGCGCTGACGTTCATCTGATCATCCAGGATCGATGTTACGACTGCATAATCCGGGCCGACCTGCGTAACGATACCGGCCAGTCCGCCGGCTGCGATAACGTTCATATCCTTTTCGATGCCGTCATTGCTTCCGCGATTGATGGTGAATTTGGAAAACCAGTTACCGTTTTCCTTTGCGATGACCTTCGCTCCCACCATCGGGTAGGAAGCGAATTCATCTTTTATCTCGAGCAGTGACTTCATCTCATTGAGCGAATAATAGTCACTTTGATATTTCTTAAGTTGTTCCAGAAGCAATCGGTTTTCCTCTTCCAACTGTTCGATCTTAGCTTGCAGTTCTTCCTTCTCTGCGCTCAGTTGCTTCTTCTCGGAAAAATAATCTCCGATCCCGGTGATCGCATTCGATATGGGAGAAAACAACTTTGAGACCGCGGTCTTATAGACCCCGATCGTGTCGCCTCTCGAATACGTGAAGACCAATGAGACCAAACAAATGATGGTCAAGATCAACAATATGTATTTAATTGAAAAAAGGAAATCGAATCTTCTCTTTTTCATTTGAAAACTCCATGTTCTTTCAAACTGTAGAAAGCATTTCCGCCGATAATGATATGATCCAGCAGTTGCAGCCCCAGGTTCTTACCCGCTTCGAGCGTGCGTAAGGTCAGGTCGATATCTTCTTTACTGGGTGTGCAGTCACCGCTCGGATGATTATGGACCAGTACGATTCCGACTGCTCCGTGTTTTATGGCGGACAGGTAGATCTCTCTCGGGGAGATCATGGTGGAATTCACCGTGCCCTGCGAAAGCATTTCCCGCGCGAGCAGATGGTTTTTCGTATCCAGGCAGGTCAGCCAGACCTGCTCGACCGGACAGTACGCCAGGTCCGCCTGATATAGCGAGGCAATGGAATCCGGATCGGAATACGCCTGTTTCATACCCTCGTTCTTACAATTCAGGATACGACGTACCAGTTCGGCCATGCTGAGTAATTGCGTGGCCTTCACCTTACCGATCCCGCGGATCGCAACGAGGTTGTGATAGGAAACGTTCATCAGTCCGCCGACGCCGTTTACCTCGGGAAGTTCCAGCACTTCCCTGGCCAGTTCCAATGAGTTCTTGGTTTGATCTCCCGAGCGCAGCAATATCGCAAGCAATTCCACTTCGGTAAGCGCATGAACGCCCATTGCTTCGAATTTATCATAAGGGCGCTGGTCGATCGGGATCTCTTTCATAGCGAGATGTCTCATAATACTCCTTTCGCTCTGAAAGGAATAAAAATGGTCGTTCAGCAACTATGATTTTATCATATTTCAGGGACAATGTATAGTGGCATTTATTGCCCCTCATATTTCGACAGATCGTGGATCAGCCTTTATCCTTCTTATTCTTCTGTACTTCTTCGAGCGCTTTTAAAGCGCCGAGTTTCGCATGTTCGAAGGTTAAGCCGCCCTGGAAATACACGGTGTACGGAGGCTTCATCGGACCGTCTGCCGACAGTTCGATGGAGGAACCGGATACAAACGCGCCGGCCGCCATGATCACCTGTGCATCATAGCCGGGCATATCCCACGGCTCGGGAGTAACGTAGCTATCCACAGGAGCAGCCGCCTGGATGCCGCGGCAGAAATCCAAGACTCCCTGTGGCTCATGGAAGGTCACCGTCTGGATGAGGTCATATCTCTCCTCAGAGGAGGCAGGAAATACAGAATAGCCATGGTCCTCGAAGAGTTTTGCGAGGAAGATCGCACCTTTTACCGCTCCCGCTGTCACGGTCGGTGACAGGAAGAAACCCTGATAGAAACTACGGAGAGTTCCCAAATTCGGACCGACCTCCTTACCCAGTCCGGGGCTCGTCATGCGGTTCGCGCACATCTCGATGTATTTCTTCTTACCTGCGATATAGCCGCCGACCGGTGCCAGACCGCCGCCGGGGTTTTTGATCAGCGAACCGATGATGATGTCTGCTCCGACATCCGTCGGCTCCCGCAGCTCGGTGAATTCACCGTAGCAGTTATCGACCATGATGATCGCCTGCGGATGCACTCTGCGAACGATCTTTACCATCTCTTCGATATCCGCCGTCGAGAAGGTCTTACGCGTCGCATAACCTTTAGAACGTTGCAGATATACGAGTTTCGGCTGTTCCTTTACCGCCTCTTCGATCGCTGCCAGGTCCAGCTCACCATCCGCATTCAGATCGACCTGCTTGTAGCTCACACCGAAGTCACGAAGCGAGCCGTCCGCCTTGCGGAAAATGCCGATCACATCGTCCAGGGTATCGTAAGGCTTTCCTGCGACCGAAAGCATGACATCCCCCGGCCGTAAAATGCCGAATAAGGCCACTGTAAGCGCGTGTGTGCCCGAAATGAGCTGCGGGCGAACGATCGCGTCCTCGGTATGAAAAGTCGCCGCATAGACGCGTTCCAGCTTATCACGGCCCTCGTCATTGTAACCGTAGCCGGTCGTCGGGAGCAGATCGCTCTCACCCACACGGTTCTCCTGCAACGCCGCCAGCACCTTCATCTGGTTGCACTCGGCGATCCGGTCGATCCGGTCGAAACGATCCTTCAAAGCTTCCAGGGCGCGTTCCCCGCTTTCGTATACCTCGCGGGAAATGCCGAGCTTCTCGTACATATTGATCAGATACTGCTTATCCGTTGAATTATCCAAAATACTTCTCCTACTCTATCACGGGGCGAACGTAACCGTCGATCAGCTCGAGCAGTCGCTTCGTCTCCGCTTCTTCCTCTTCTTTTGTCATACAGACATGTTTATCGAGCCAGATCACGTCGCGTTCGCGGCGAAACCACGTCAGCTGCCGCTTAGCAAAATGTCTGGTATCCCGTTTAATGCGGTAGATCGCCTCATCTTCGGTTATTTCACCGTTCAGGTGATCCAGATACTCTTTATATCCCAAACCCTGCATAGAGACGAGCTCACGCGAATATCCCATATCACGCAGCCGCTCGACTTCGGCTTTCAGGCCGTCCTTCACCATCTTATCGACTCTCTTCTCGATCCTGTCGTAAAGGACCGCACGGTCCATATTCAGGACGAAATAGCAGAAATCGTAGGGCGATTCTTTGGCTTTTTGTTCTTCATTGTGTTCCGAGATGGGACGGGCATTCTGCTCGAAGAATTCCAAAGCACGGATCACACGTTTGACATTGTTCGGATGAATGATCTCCGCGCTTTCGGGATCGATCTTGCGCAGTCGTTCATGCAATGCTTCCGGTCCGATCTCTTCGGCCAATGCTTCGAGCCGCGCCCGAAGTTCATTGGCCGCGCTCTCCTCGGTAAACTCGGCGTCGTACAACAGCGCGCGGATATAAAAGCCCGTGCCGCCGACCACAAGCGGGATCTTCCCGCGACTGTAGATCTCGTCGATGGCCTGCTTCGCCATCTGCACGAAGCGGTACACGGAGAATTCCTCTTCCGGAAGCAGCACATCGATCAGATGGTGGCGGATGCCCCGCATCTCTTCGGCCCCGATCTTCGCGGAACCGATATCCATATATTTATATACTTGCATCGAATCCGCACTGATGATCTCACAGCCATACCGCTCGGCGACACGTAGCGACAGCTCGGTCTTTCCGGCAGCAGTAGGCCCGGTCAGCACGATCAAAGGTCTTTTATCCATCATATCTTTCGGGAAAATTTACGCTCCAGTTCGTATTTCGACATGGAGATCAGGGTCGGTCTTCCATGCGGGCACATGTAAGGATTGTCCAGTTTCAGCAAGTCTTCGACCAGTTTGTCGGCCTCGGCGAATGAGATCGCCATGTTGCCTTTGATGGCGGCTTTGCAGGCCATGGTCGCGAGTTTGTCGATGAACAGGGAAAATGCCATCTCCTTCGCGCTTTCTTCGGTGCGAAGCGGCGCATAGTCCAAAAGTTCATCCAGAAGGGATACGAAAAGTTCCTGCTGGTCGAGTTTGTATAGGTTCGACGGAACCGCGCGGATCGCGTAAGCGTCAGGACCAAAACTCTCGATCTCGTATCCAAACTCTTCAAAGTAAGACTGATACTGCTCCAGACATTGCTGTTCACGATGTGTGATGTGCAAAACGATCGGAGGACTGATATATTGCGACTCCGCTTTCTTCTCCTTGAAGAACTTGACATTCTTCTCGTAGAGCACCTTTTCATGAGCAGCATGCTGGTCCATGATCAGCAGTTTATCCTCAAACTGGATCAACCAGTAGGTATCAAAGATCTGCCCGATCAGTTTATGCTTCGACTTCAGTTCCTTACGGAGCAGTTCATCATTGAATAAGATGACCTGCTCTTCGTCCTTCGTCTCGATCGGCTTCGCCGTATAGGGCGTTTGGATTTCAGCGAAAACCTCCGTCTCAGGAGTATTCGTTTCTTTCACCGGGATTTTCTTCGTGAAATCAGGAAGCTCATCGTCTGCATCGTCGATCAGGAAGGAGTCACCCTTAAGCGAAGGTGTCGCTTCTTTTACGGTGGCAATGTCCTCATGTTCGGGAGCCGCTCCCTCATAAGCAGCAATCGTCTTCTTAACATCAGCCACGGAAGGCTTCAGATCGGCAGTAACATATTCCGGACGCGTATTCTGTGCATGCGTGCGGTTCATGGTCTCCCTGGCTTTCATAAAGGGCTCAGGCGCCGGCGCAGAAGGCTTTGTATCCTGCTTCTCCTCTTCGTCCTCATCGGTATCCAGGATCAGGTTCTGTTGCTTCAGGCGTGCTACGATCGCATCGCGGACCAGACGGAAGACTTCATCCTCATTGCGGAAACGCAGTTCCATCTTTGCTGGATGGACATTTACATCGATCAGTTCGGGCGAAACCGTAAGGTTCAGCGCCACGATTGGATACCGATGCTGCATCAGGAAACCACGATAGCCCTCCTCGATCGCTGCCGCGATGATCTTACTCTTCACATAACGTCCGTTGATGAAATAATACTCCATGTCGCGGTTGCCGCGCGAACGATGCGGTTTCGCTATGAAACCGGTCAGTTTCAGACGGTCGTCCGCGGTCGTCTCGGGAAGCTCCAGGAAATCGGCAACTTCATTACGGCCGAACACACTATAGCAGGCATCGGCCATCTTACCGCTGCCGTTGGTATAAAGTTTATTCTGTCCGTTCACGGTCAGCTGGAACGAAATGTCCGGATGCGACAGGGCAATGCTTTCCATGATGGACGTGATATATCCCGCCTCGGTCTGCGCCGATTTCAGGAATTTGCGTCGCGCGGGCGTATTGTAGAATATGTTTCGTACGAAAAACGTCGTGCCGACCGGCGCGCCGACATCGCGCATGGACTTCTCCTGTCCGCCCTCGATGTTGTACATGGTACCGGAGATCGCGTCGGCGGTCTTCGTCACCAGCTCCACCTGGCATACAGCAGCGATGCTGGACAATGCTTCACCGCGGAAACCCAGGGATGAGACCGTCAACAGATCAAGCGCCGAGCGGATCTTACTCGTTGTGTGCGGCTGAAATGCGATCCGCACATCTTCTTTATCGATGCCGCAGCCATTGTCCGTAATGCGGATCAATGACATGCCGCCTTCTTTGATCTCGACTGTGACTGAAGTCGCCTTCGCATCGATCGCATTTTCCACGAGTTCCTTCACGATCGAAGCCGGACGTTCGATAACTTCACCGGCTGCGATCTGATTGATCGTTTCTTGTGAAAGAGCTTGAATAACTCCCATACCAAACCTCCTATATACGATTCTTCAGTTTGTTTTGCAGGTTGCACAAAGCGTTGAATGCATCCCGCGGCGTCATATTATCGATATCCATCGAGAGGATCTCATCGATGATCTCGTCTTCTTTTACGGTGTCAAACAGGGTCAGCTGGTTGGAATCCACGTCGTCCTCTTTCGGGATACGTTTCTTCTCCTTCGGTCCGAGGCCCGCCTGCGCGATCTCCTTCGCGCGGATGGCGATATCATTGTCCGTAAGTTCTTCCACCAGCTGCTTCGCACGATGAATAACAGCGTCCGGAACGCCGGCGAGTTTCGCCACCTGGATACCGTAACTCTTATCGGCTCCGCCCTTTATGATCTTACGCAGGAAGACGATGTCGTCGCCCTGTTCCTTCACGGCGATGCAGTAGTTCGTCACCCCTGCAAGTGCACCCTCAAGCTCGGTCAATTCATGATAATGCGTCGCAAACAATGTCTTCGCGCCCAGCTGCTTGGTATCGCTGATGTATTCAACAACCGCCCAGGCGATGCTCATGCCATCATAGGTCGAGGTACCTCGCCCGATCTCATCGAGTACGATCAGACTGTTACGCGTCGCGTTTCTAAGGATGTTCGACACCTCGTTCATCTCGACCATAAACGTACTCTGGCCGCTAGCCAGATCGTCGCTTGCGCCAACACGCGTGAAGATACGGTCGCAGAGGCCGATATCAGCTGATGAAGCCGGTACGAACGAACCGATCTGCGCCATCAACGTGATGAGCGCCACCTGGCGCATATACGTCGATTTACCGGCCATATTCGGACCGGTGATGATCGCGATGCGATTGTTATGATTGTCGAGAAGGACGTCATTCTCCACAAACATTTTATCCGACATCATCTTTTCAACGACCGGATGGCGGCCGCCTTTGATGTCGATCAGGCCCTTTTCGTTGATCTTCGGGCGAATGTAATTCGATTGCTGTGCTACCGTCGCGAGCGACGCGATAACGTCGGTAAGTGCGACTGCATGCGCTGTCGTCTGGATACGCTCGACCATTGAAGCGATGTGGTCGCGCACCTGGCAGAACAGCTCGTATTCCAGCGAGATCAGCTTATCTTCCGCGCCCAGGATCGCATTTTCCAGTTCCTTCAGTTTCGGCGTGGTGAAACGCTCGCCGTTGGTCAGCGTCTGCTTGCGGATGAAATAATCCGGAACCATATTCAGGTACGAATTCGTTACCTCGAAATAGTAACCGAACACCTTGTTGAATTTGATGCGCAGGTTCTTGATGCCGGTCGCTTCGCGCTCTTTCGCTTCGAGTTCGGCCAGCCAGTCCTTACCCTCGGTCTTCGACAGACGCAGGGTATCGACCTCCTCGGAGAAGCCTTCGCGGATAATGCCTCCTTCACGCACGGAGATCGGCGGATCCTCGCAGATCGCGCGCTCGACCAGCTCCTTCAGATCCTGCAGATCATCAAAGTTCTCGGCCATCTCCTTAAAGAGGGCGCTCGACCGCTGTGAAAGCAGGTCATGGATATAAGGCAGTGTCGACAACGACTGCAAAAATGCCAACAGGTCGCGCGGATTTGCCGTTTTATAACTGATACGTCCGAGGAGACGCTCGAGGTCGTAGATCGGATTCAAGTACTCCCGGATCTCTTCACGGTCAATGTAATTCAGCACCAGTTCTTCCACCGCATCCTGACGCTTACGGATCAGTTCGGCGGAAAGCAACGGCAGCTCAATATAGCGGCGCAAAAGGCGCGCGCCCATCGCAGTCTTCGTCTTATCCAGCACCCAAAGCAGCGTGCCTCTCTTCTGCTTATCCCGCAGCGTCTCGCAAAGTTCGAGATTTCGACGCGTGGAAGTATCCAGAAGCATAAAACCTCCCGTCGCATATGGACGGATGTGCGTGATATGCTCCATGTGGTTCTTTTGCGTTTCGTAAAGATATAAAAGAAGAACGCCGCTCGCGATCATGCCGCTATCGTAGCCGGACAGTCCCAGGGCGTCCAGGGAAGCCACGTGAAAATGCGTGAGTAGCGTAGACTTACAGCGGTGCTCTTCGTAATAGCCGACATCCAGGGCGCTGATAGCGACTTGCATGCGCCCCTTCAAAGTCTCAAAGTCAAAGTTTGCCATCAAAAACGGCTCGTTACAGATGATCTCTGACGGGCTGAATTTGCAGATCTCGTCCATCAATTCATTTTCCGAACCGATCTCGGTCATCGAAAAATCACCGGTCGAAACATCTGAAACGGCAACGCCGAAATTCCGATCTGTGTATACGATGGACATGATGTAATTATTCTTCGTCTCATCCAGAGCTTGTGCGCTGAGGATGGTTCCCGGCGTAACGACGCGAATGACCTCACGCGGAACCAGGCCCTTTGCGAGTTTCGGGTCGATCATCTGCTCGGCGATCGCCACCTTATAACCCGCAGACACCAGTTTGTTGATGTATGCTTCTGCCGCATGGAAGGGAACTCCGCACATGGGCGCACGCTCCTCCAGGCCGCAGTCCCGTCCGGTCAATGTGATCTCCAGCACCTTCGACGCAGTCAGGGCATCATCAAAGAACATTTCGTAGAAATCGCCGAGGCGATAGAACAAAATGCAATCCTTGTATTTATTCTTGGTTTCGATATATTGCTCCATCATGGGCGATAATTTAGAAACCGGCGTCATGAAATACCTCCAAATCTACCCGCGGTCAGGAAATAAGGGTCCCGAAATAATAGAAACCCTTTGACTCCGTGATCTGCACGGGAACGATGCGTCCGTAAAGCTCTTTGCAGCCTTCAAAATGCACCATCGTGTTGTTGCTCATGCGGCCGGTGGCCATCATCTTACCGTCTTCCTCCGAAACGGATTCGACTAAGACGTCCACACATTTTCCGACATCCTTCTTACACTGCTCGGCAGCGATGCTCTGCACCCGCTCGAGCAAACGATCAAAACGCTTCTGCGCGACATCCTTCGGAACCTGGTCCTCAAACTTCGCCGCAGGCGTACCTGTACGTTTGGAATATAAAAACGTAAATGCGCTCTCATAACGGATGCGCTCGACCACATCCATGGTCTCTTCGAAATCCTCCTCAGTCTCGCCCGGGAAACCGACGATGATATCGGTCGTCAAAGCGATGTCGGGGATCTCACGGCGGATCTTCTCCGCAAGTTCGATATAATGCTCCTTCGTGTATCTGCGGTTCATGCGCTTCAGAATTTCGGTGCTTCCGGACTGCAGCGGCAAATGCAGATGCCGGCAGATCTTCTTCGAGTTCTTCATGACCTCGATCAGTTCATCCGAAAGATCCTTAGGATGGGAAGTCATAAAGCGAATCCGCTCCAAGCCGGGAATTTCCTCGACCTTCTGGAGCAGCTGGGCAAATGTCATCGGAGTCTCGAGGTTCTTGCCGTACGAGTTTACATTCTGTCCGAGCAGCATGACCTCGACCACGCCGTCAGCGACCAGCCTGCGGATCTCATCCAGGATCTCCTCCGGCGCACGGGACTTCTCGCGTCCACGCACATAGGGAACGATACAATAAGTGCAAAAATTATTACAACCATACATGATGTTGACGCCGGATTTGAACGGATAAACACGTTTTGCGGGCAGGTCTTCCACGATCATCGTCGTATCCTCCCAGATATCGACGATCATCTCTTTGTTGATCATGCGGTTGTATAAAAGCTCCGGCAGTTTGAAGTTATTATGCGTGCCGAAGATGATATCTACAAACTTATAACTCTTCCGGATCTTTTCGACCACGGTCGGCTCCTGCATCATGCAACCGCACAGGGCGATGATCATATCCGGGTTCTGCTTCTTCTTGCTGCCCAGAACACCCAGACGTCCGTACACTTTCAGGTTCGCATTTTCACGGATCGTGCAGGTATTGTAGATCACGAAGTCCGCATCCAGTTCCTGATCGGTTTCGACATATCCGCACTCCAAAAGGACTCCGAGAAGCTTCTCCGAATCTTTTGCGTTCATCTGACATCCGACACACAGGTGATATGCCGTCAGCGGACGTCCGAGTTCTTCCTCGCGCTGCTTCACGAGTTTTCGGATCTGCGCCATAAAGTAAAACTGGCGATCCGGTTCATTCTCGGGGATCACAGGCAGGTTTTCATATGCGGTTAAATCTCTTTCATTTAACATGAGAGGACCTCGTTACAGTGTTTTTAATATATACATTTGGTCGCATTTCGCGTCATGCTCTTCCCGCGGGATCTCGGGAAGGATCTGGAAGTCATACGCCATGGCCATGGTCGCGAAGGTCGCGTCCTTCACATAGCGGTCGTAATATCCGCCGCCGTAGCCCAAGCGGTAGCCTTCTTCGGAAAATGCGAGCCCGGGAACCAGCATCAGCGCATCCTTATACTCTTCGCTGTAGATGTCCCGGAAATTCAAAGGACCGTTCACATAACCTGCAACGATCTTCTCAAACTCGGGGCGACCTAAGACCAGGGTCTCTCCCGATATGCGCGGTTCAGGGATATGATACTTGCTGTCTTCCAGGTCATTCAGATCCTGTACATTCACGAAGACCATTACCCCGTTCGGATAGGTCTTCGGCAGAAACACGGGAACGCCTTTCAGTAGCGCGATCTCAATGGCTCCGCGGGTCGGGACCTCATTGGCCACATCGAGATACGAAAACAGGGCCGAAGGCTTCGTCCAGCCACCTGTCTCTTCACCGTTCTCCGAATCGCAGACCTTGCAAAACCAGTCCGTCACCCAAAGGCGATGCCTTATGAGATCTTCAGCGGAAATGCCGCCGCGCAACATCTTCATCTGGCTGCGCAGGTTCTTTTTTTCTTCCGTTACCGAACTCATATCAGCACTCTCCGTCGACTGCCTTTGGTTCGCTTTCGCCGGTACCGTATTTTTCGTCGTGACGCTTCTTAACGTCGATCACGGTGCCATCCGGCTGAACGATCTTTATCGTCTCGAGCTGGGCGCGAAGATTATCGCGGTAAGCCTTGATGTACTCCTTACGAAGGATATCGCGCTCTTCCGTCTCTTCGGGAGTCAAGCCGATCGTCTTGTATTTATGCGCCAGTTCATTGATCCGGCGTATCTTCTTTTCATCCATCTTTAAAATCTACCTCGTTTATTTCGTGATCAGATTGATATCCTGCATCGTCTGGCTAACACATTTCAGAGACTCGCTCTTCAGTTTGGAAACCAGCTTTACCGAAGGATATTGATAGATCTCATAGGTTTTCTGGGCGGTGATAAGCCCCTTCTTACCGATCTGCAGGACGATATAATCGTGAATGATGTCCACGATCTCCGAGTCCTTCGGAAGTCTCAGCAGGATCTCTTTATTCTTAACATCCAGGATCTCCAGCAACTTCGAAGTGTAGTGAGCGACACAAGGTCTTCCTGCCAGACTGAAAAATGAAGAAGTCTGCTCCTTACCGGAAGCATTTTCCTTACGGACCACGATCACTTCTTTTGTAGAGAACTGGTAGAACACCGTATCGACCGAATTATCGAACAGGCGTGCCTTCGTGTAGATGAGATATTTGCCGTGCTTTTTAACGTGGACAATGCTCTCTTCGTAGTAAACGCTGTCGATCAATTCACGTGTCAGTCCCTTGCTTCCGATGATGATGTCGGAAATGAACTGCGAGATCGTGACCAGACACAGTTCTTCCTGCGCAGCCTCGTTCTTCGTCAGCCGATCCTTCTTCTCGCCGGGTCCGAACACGGAATACCCGATCTTCAGCGCGCAGACATTGGCCACGATGGGCAGAACCTGCTGCAGACCGTATTTCTCGATGTTGTCCTGGCGGATCTGGTGCTTCTTCGCTGCAGCGATGTCGTACAGGAAGGAAGCGAATTCATAATAACCGGACTGGCCGGAAGCCAGTTCCTTCAAGTATTCGAACTGCATGATGAAGTAATTCTCATTCAGGACGAATACCGAAAGATGCTTCGATGTGACGTATTCTTTTAGGTTATCCTCGTAACGATATACTTCACTGCAGGTCATGTCTTTCGCATTATAGCGGAACAACGTGAATGTCGAATTCGGATAGTGGTCGAAATTGATCGTGAAGAAATACAAATACGGGCAGTTCTTCTCGGCAAATGAAAACCGGGCCACCTCATATTTCGAAACATCGGGAAGGATCTCTTCGCGAACATTGCGTTTCACATTATATGTGTAGTAATAGATGCGATTAAACGGGACGATACCGGTTCCGATATTCGTTGTTATCTTCTCCCGGTCGATCAAAAGCAGCCACTCTTCATCGAGGGTCCTGCAATCCATATCGGTCTTATTGGGTATTATTCTTATATCCATACCGCATTTTCCTTTCGATCAATACCTCAAGTATGATCATCCGATAAACAATCCATAATATCGAAATCGGGATCCTTATGTGACAGGAACAGGGTTCCGATCTGATCGCCGTTCAATATGTTCAGGAGCTTTTCTACGTGATTTGCATTTGTGATGATCATATCTGCGCCGGAACCGGTAGCGATACGTGCCGCTACCATCTTAGCTTTCATGCCGCCGGTGCCTACATCGCTGCTAGATGTTGACTTACCCATCTTCATGTACGCTTCGTTCACATAAGGTACGATATCGATGAATTCTGCTTCGGGGTTCGTCTTCGGATCATCGGTGTACATACCGTCCTGGTCGGTCAGCAGGATCAAAAGATCCGCATGGATCAGTGCGGCTACGATCGCAGAAAGGCGGTCATTATCACCGAACTGGATCTCATACGTGGATACGGTATCATTCTCGTTTACAACAGGAATAACACCCATATGAAGCAGTTCCTCGAAGGTATTCTGCGCCAGCTTACGGTTCAGGTCATCCGTCATGGTGCTCTTCGTCATGAGGATCTGCGCCGTTTTCTGGCTGTATTCCGAGAAGAGTCTCTGATACGTCATCATCAGCTGGGCCTGACCGATCGCGGCCAATGCCTGCCGCTGGCTGAGGGTCTCAGGCTTGATCCCCATGGACTTACGACCTACAGCGATCGCACCGGAAGATACCAGAACGACGTCCTTACCCATTCCGCGAATGTCGGCCAGTGTACGCACTAACTGCTCCATCTTGTAATAGTTGATGTCACCCGTTTCCGGATGAGTCAGCGAGGACGATCCGATCTTTACGACGATTCTTTTTTTATCTTTTAACAGTTCTCGGTTATTCATTTCTAAAACTCCAAATCTTTATTTATTTTCAAGCATGTGCAACACATCTCGTATGATCTGATCTGCACAGCGCAGACCGTCGATCGCAGCGGATGTGATGCCGCCGGCATATCCCGCGCCTTCTCCGCATGGATACAGTCCCTCGATACGACTTTGCAGGTCATCAGGGTTACGCAGGATCCTTACGGGTGAAGATGTCCGGCTCTCGATCGCGCAGACGATCGCATCGGGTCTGGTAAAGCCGGGAAGTTTTCTTTCAAACTCGGGCAATGCTTCGCGGATCGCCGAGTGAACGAAGTCCGGAAGAACGCTTTCCAGATCCGTGTAGTAAAAACCGCCCTTCGTTACGGGAACCATCGCCTCGTCATCCATTGACTCATCAAAACGATCCAAGGCGTCAGTCGAAAGGAAGTCTTTCATACGCTGAGTCGGGATCGCACCGTGTCCTGCACGAAACGCTCTGCCTTCTAAGTCTTCCTGAAAGTCGACGCCGGCCAGAACAGCCTCGGAAGGGAAATCCGAAGGCTCGACATTACAGACGATCGCACTGTTTGCAACACCGCTGTCACGTGCATGGTCGCTCATGCCATTGATGGCCAGACGCCCAGCTTGCGAGGAAGCATTGACCACATAACCGCCGGGACACATACAAAATGAGTAAACGCTGCGCGAAGCAGTCCCTTCGCCGACCTGTGCGGTCAATTTGTACGAGGCGGCGGGCAGATCGTATCGATCCGCTGCGTCTTTATACTGGTCTTTATCGATCATGCTTTGCGGATGCATCACACGAACGCCGACAGCAAACGGTTTCGCTTCCATCGGGATGTCATGCGAATACAGCATGCGAAATGTATCGCGCGCGCTGTGACCGGTCGCTAAGATGCAACGGTCCGTCGCTACGCTCTCACCGCCTGCCAGTTTCAGGCCGGTAAGTCTTCCCTCACGGAAAGAAATATCATCGACGCGCGTTTGAAAACGAACGTCGGCGCCCTGTGACAAAATACGCTTACGCATATTTACGATCACTTCGCGCAAGCAGTCCGTGCCGACATGCGGCATCGAACTGATCATTATATCTTCCGGGGCGCCGAAGGAAACCAGGGTCTCCAGAACGTACCGGTGATAATCTTTGTTGGATTTGATGAGGGTATTGAGTTTTCCGTCGGAAAATGTTCCGGCTCCGCCCTCACCGAAGGAAACATTGCTCTCCGGGTCGGGATACATATCCTCCTCGGGAAGCTGTTCATATGCTTCTGTGCGTTTCCAGAATGCGCGGACCGTTTCCGTCCGCTCTTCCATGCATTGCCCGCGTTCCAAAACGATCGGTTGTAAACCTGCCATGGACAGCAGATACGAAGCAAATAAGCCTGCAGGGCCGAAACCAATGACCGATACCTTCGGGATCGAAGGAAGATCGCTCGCCTTACGCTCCAATAAATCACGCAGGCGTTTGGCATCCACTTCGAAACGATAGCCTTCGTCGTCATCAGGCAGATACGAAATGTCCGCGCCGAGTTTCTTATTATGCATGGCGCGTTCAGCTAGTTTCTGCTGCTTTTCGGCGCCACAACCGTCAAAATACAGGGCAGCTTCGTAAACGTAAACGACATCAGCTCCTCCCTTACGACGTGCATCCAGGGAACGACGACGCAATCGGTAGGAACTGAATTTTGTTTGAAATGCCTTTCGGCATATCTCTGACAGTTTGTGTTCGAGGTCTTCTTTCGAGTGGCCGACCGGCAGTTTCACTTGTTTAAGAAGGATCATAAGTCATTCTCCCCTGCCTTGCAGACATCTTTGTGCCGCCGCTTTGCCGGCGAGCGCCCCGCTCGTAAATGCAAACTGCAGATTATAACCGCCGCAGTCACCGTAGACATCCAGCAGCTCTCCTGCAAAATACAGGCCCGGTTGCAGTTTGGATTCCATTGTCGTAGGCTCGACCTCCGGCAGACTTATGCCGCCGCTGCTGACCTGTGCATGATCAAATCCAAATGTGTTGAATACATCAAAGCGCAGATGCTTCAACGTATCAATGGCCTTACCAAAGGCGGCAGCTTTTATGCTCGCCATCTTTTTATTCCGGTCAGGAATGTTCTTCAACGCCTCGATCAATTTCACGGGAAAGATCCGTGTCAACTGTTCCTGTATGGTCCTCTCACCGAAATACTCACTCCACTCGGGATATGCTCCCATCGCATCCTCTGCATCCGTGCCAGGCGCCAGATCGATCTCAACGCTAACCTTTTGACCTTTCTCTAAAGCGATCGCTGCACTTCCTGCAACCTGGAAAACAGGGATCCCGCTGATCCCGTAGTCCGTAAAAAGGATCTCGCCTTTTTCGGTGTCGACCGGCTTATCATCCACGATCAGCGTGATCGATGCCTCATTGATGCGTGTACCTGCCCATACAGAAAAACTCGCGCCGTTCTCTTTCAATTTCAGCGGGCATAATGCGGGCAATGGTTCCACGATCGTGTGACCGAAGTTCTTTGCATAGTAATAGCCGCTGCCGTCACTTCCGAATTTGGGTGAAGCGCTGCCTCCCATCGCAAGGATCACGGCGTCTGCATCAAATGCGCGCCCCGAACGAGTCCGGACGACAAAACGTCCATCCTCCTGTTGCAAGGTCCGCATGCGATCCGAAAGGATCACTTCGACACCCAGGCGACGGATCTCATCCTCCAAACACGTAACGACCGTAGCCGCGCTTTCGTTTGCCGGATAAAAATAGCTGCGATGACGAACGACCGCCGGAAGTCCGAGTTCATGAAAGAATGTGAGGATGAAATTATTCTCCATGGAATTCAAAGCCTCGGAGATCCAGGCAGGATCGGAAGACGTATGAAAATGCGAACGGTCCTGATCGATATTCGCAAAGTTACATTTTCCGTTTCCGGTCGCGTAGATCTTGCGTCCGAGCTTTTCATTGCCCTCAATGAGGATGACGTTCGCTCCCTCTCGGGCCGCAAAGATCGCACTTGCAAGACCGGCAGCCGAGCCGCCGATCACACAGATCGTCGATTTTTGCTTTTGATCCATGCCCATAGGAGCCTCCTTCATCTGGCCTAAGTCACTGTTAAGCCACATTTTAGTATAACACAAAACCCGCGAGATGTAAACATCACGCGCGGGTCTCGGTTTTTGCCATTTGCTTCATCTGGCGTGCATTTTCGAGCACCAGATCATTGATCTCTTTTCCGCCGAGCATGCGTGCGATCTCCTTAACGCTGGCTTCTTCATCCAGCACAAAGATATCGGTATGCGTGCTCGACTGATCGGTATCCTTTTCGATCAGGAAATGGGTATCCGCCATCGAGACGATCTGCGGCAGATGACTGATGCAGATGACCTGACGGTCTTTGGATATCTTCCCCAAAAGTTCTGCGACTTTTTGTGCGGTACGACCGCTGATACCGGTATCGATCTCATCGAAGATCAGGGTATCGACATCGTCGGTACGCGCCATGATCGATTTGATCGCAAGCATGATACGGGAAAGCTCACCACCGGATGCGATCTGCTCGAGCGGGCGGATCGGTGAACCCGGATTTGTCGAGATCAGGAAGCTGACGTCATCATTGCCGTTCGCTGAAAAACGCTCCGCTTTTTCGAAGGATACTTCGAACTCCACGGTAAGAAAATTCAAGCCCACCAGGCTCTCTTTCAGCTCCTTTTCAAAGCTTTTTGCATATTTCTTTCGTAAAGATGTCAGCGTATCACAAGCCACGGTCAGGTCATTTTCCAAACGTTGCTTCTGTGCGGTCAATGTACTTTTTCTTTCTTCGTAATCCCGTAAAAAAGCCAGACGTTTTTCGCAGGAATCGCGATGTGCCATGATCTCTTCATACGTGTTACCGTATTTACGTTTCATGTCATGGATCAGGTCCAGACGACCTTGCAGGCTGCTTAACAATTCCTCATCCTGTGAAATACCGGACAGGTAGGAATTTACATCCAGTGAAACATCATGGAGCAGGCTCTCCAGATCCATCAGTTCATCATGGATCGGGGTCAATCCCTCATCCAATGTCACCAAATGCGAGATCACCTTCAGGGAACGCTCGACTGCCTCGGAAGCTGAGGTGCGGGAAGCATTGATCTCGTCATAGATCTCCGAAAGACCCTGTACCAGCGTAGCAGCGGAATTCGCCTTCTTAAACTGCGTCATCAGGTCTTCCTCTTCTCCTTCGATCAGGTGCGCCGCATCGATCTCATTGAGCTCATATTCGCAGAAATCCATCTCGCGGAAACGTTTCGTATCATCCAGATCCATCTCTGCCAGATCGTGGATCGTTTTCTGGTATTCACGGTATAACTCAGATACCTTTTGCTTCGCTCCAGCGATCTGCGCCTTTCCGAACTCATCCAGGATCTCTAAGTGTTTCGCTTTCTTCAGCAGAGACTGATGCTCATGCTGTCCGTGTAGATCCAAAAGTCTGTCGGTAATATCCCGCAGATCCGATGCAGAGATCGTTTCCCCATTGATCCTGCAAACAGACTTCGTTCCCGTGATCTTACGGGAAATGAGTAATTCACCGTCCTCGGGAACATCGATCATTTTCTCCTGGAGCAGGGAAACAAACGAGTTCTCCATACGGTCTAATGTAAATCCCAATTCGATAAATCCGCTCTTTTGCGGATCTTTCAATATATCCTTCGGCAATTTGCCGCCAAGTGCGATCGAGACCGAACCGATGATCACCGACTTACCTGCGCCGGTCTCACCGGACAGAATATTCAGGCCCGGTGTAAACTCGATATCGATCTCGTCGATCAGAGCGACATTTGCAATATGCAATGAATGTAACATGCACCCTCCTATGCCATGGCTGATTTAATGATGTCCTGAATACGCTTTTGAAGTATGACTGCTTCATCGTTTGTTTTAGCCACACAGAAGATCGTATCATCGCCCGCTATGGAGCCGACGATCTCTTTATAATGCAACGAGTCCAATGCTGCCGCCACAGCCATCGCCATGCCCGGCGCCGTCTTGATCACGAGAATGTTTTGTGCGACATCTGCATGCGAAAAACCTTCTGTTAACACACGAAGAAGACGCCGCATATTCTCTGGCATCTTCTTTATATCTTCCGTATTATCGCCGGGCAGGTGGCTTTCATTCAGCTTATAAACGCTCTTTTTGCCCTTCTCCGACACTTTGTATAAGTTCAGTTTTTGCAGATCGCGCGACACCGTAGCCTGCGTGACCGAAAAGCCTTCGTTTTGAAGGTACAGAACGATCTCTTCCTGCGTTTGCGCAGGTCCCGATGAAAGCAGTTCCAGTATTTTCTTCTGACGCGCATTCTCTTTCATGACGGTCTCCTATTGCATCTTTTTTCTGAGAAGTTCGATGAAACTGGTCTGTGATAATTTGATCAGACGGGTAGGCTTTTCAAAACGGGAAACGCGGATCACGTCATCCTCATTCAGATCCACCATATGATTTCCGTCGTATGCGAGCACGCATCCTTCTTTCGAAGAGGCACTCGTTGAAGGCTTGATCCGAACCTCAATCGTACTAAATGCATCGACGATCACGCATCTGGCGTTCAGTGCATGGGCGCAGATCGGCGTCATCACCATGAGCTGCGCAGTCGGCACCACGAGGGGGCCGCCGGCCGACAGGTTATATGCGGTCGATCCGGTCGCCGTAGAAAAGATCATGCCGTCCGCACGATAATTCATCAGGTACGCACCATTTACATAAACATCGAAATCGATCACATGCATGTGCCCCACACGATTTAAAACGATATCATTGAGGGCAATGTCTGTCATGACCTCTTTGCCGTTATGCAGGATCACACCTTGGATCAGCATACGCTCTTCGATCTCGTAATCATCCTTTAACAAACGGTCCAGCGAAGGAAACAGACGGTCTTTATCGATCTCTGCCAGGAAACCCAAATGTCCCAGATTTACACCCATGACCGGAATATCACGCAGGTACATATCGCGGGCAGCCTGAATGAGGGTCCCGTCACCGCCCAGAGTGATCACACACTCCGTGTCTTCAGGTAACGCTACCTTTACTTTCTGACGCTCTTCATAACTGGCCGGCATATCGTAAACGAAGCACTTTGCCTCATGCTCCTCCAGATACGCGCGGATCGAATTTGTGATCTTACCGTCCACATCCTTTGAACGGTTGACGAACAGTCCGAAATTCTTCACAACAGTTCTCCTTGTTTACAAATCAAAAGCGTGATGAGCTTCGTTCACGACACGGTCTAAAACTTCGATCGAGTCAGCGCCTTTAGCGCCCTTCTTCAGGTGAAACAAAAACTCTGTATTTCCGTCACCGCCGAGCACGGGCGAGTACGTGGCAGTGAGAAAACCGGGTCGTATGTCCTCGGGCATGGCCCGTAGGAAATTGTAGATATTTATCAAAACATCGAGATGTGTCTTTCTGTCACGGACGATGCCTTTCTTCCCTACAGCGGCCGGTCCGGCTTCAAACTGCGGCTTCACCAAACAGACCAACTCTCCATCTTCGGAAAGCGTGGAGCAAACCGGGATCAAAAGCTTCGTGATCGAAATGAAAGAAACATCCATTGCAGCGAAATCCGGTTTATTTCGGTCCGAATATCCGGGAAGGCTATCCGCAGTCAGGTCTTTAACGTTAAAGCCTTCCATCGAGCATACGGCAGGATTATCTTTAAGACGCGGGTCCAACTGATCATGGCCGGAATCGATCGCATAAACAAACGATGCACATTCCTGAAGCATGCAGTCGGTAAATCCGCCGGTCGATGCTCCGATATCCAGGCATACCCGATCTTTCAGAACGATGCCGAACTGATCGATCGCTTTCTTAAGTTTCATTCCGCCGCGGCTCACATAGGGGATCTCTCCGCGGTCCAAATGGATGTCGCTTGCTTCAGTCACAAAGGCTCCGGGCTTCGTCGTCAGAACTCCGTCGACCGTACAAGCCCCGCTTTTTATCAATTCCTGTGCACGAGGTCTGGAACTGACCATACCGGTCTCGACCAGAAAGACGTCCAGGCGCTTTTTTTCACTCATGATCGTCCTTCAACCCCTTCGCTGCTTTTATCGCTTCTTCGTAGATATGGTCTGCATCCAGATTAAGCTCCTTCATAAGAACATCGGGACATCCATGCGGGATGAATTGGTCCGGGATCGCACAGATCTTCACCTTAGCGCGTGAACGCTGTTCCATGAGGAAGGCTGCGATCTGTTCTCCGATACCGCCCTTTTTAACGTTTTCTTCAAGTGTAAATATGTTTTTGAAATTCTTCAAAGAACGGATGCATTCCAGATCCAGAGGTTTTGCAAAGCGAAGGTTGATCACGGTCGCTTCTACCCCCTCGCTCTCCAGTCGCTCGGCAACTTCCATGGCGATCTTCGTCATGGATCCGATCGAAACGAGGGCCAATGTATTATCCTTGGATCTCTTCATTACTTCCGCTTTGCCGTAAACGATCTTGGAATTATAACTCTTATATTCGAGTAATGCTTCCCCGCGCGGATAACGGATAGCCAACGGACCTTCGAAGGTATTGGAAAACCGGAACATCTGCGCAAACTCATACGCATTCTTCGGCGCCATGACCGTCAGGTTCGGGATCGAAGTCAAATACGACAGATCGAAAATGCCCTGATGCGTCTCGCCGTCTTTACCGACGATGCCTGCACGGTCGACGGCAAAGGTGACCGGCAGCTTCTGCTGGCAGACATCATGCAGAATAGAGTCGTACGCTCTCTGCAAAAACGATGAATAGATCGCGACATAGGGTCTCATGCCTGCGACAGCAAGTCCGGCGGCAAATGTCACGGCATGCGCCTCGGCGATACCGACATCAAAGAACCTCTCCGGAAAATGTCTGGAGAAGCGGGAAAGCCCCGTTCCATCCGCCATGGCAGCGGTGATCGCAACCACCTTATTATTCTGCTTTCCCAGTTGCATCATGCAATCGGAAAACAGTTTCGTATATGTAAAGTTCTCCTGCTTTCGAAGCAGTTTTCCGGTCTTAGGATCGAACGGGTCGACACCGTGGAACTTCCCGGGATTTGCTTCGGCAAAAGAATAACCTTTTCCCTTTTTAGTAAGCACGTGTACCAAAACAGGGCCTTTCACCTGTTTAGCACTGCGAAACGCCTTGATCAACTGATTTGTATTATGGCCGTCAAACGGTCCCAAATACGTTATATCCATGTCCTCAAACATCATGCCGTCACGAACGACAAACTGTTTGATACTGTCTTTTGCAGTAGAGATCACATCGTGGATATCCTCACCGGAAGGGATCCTGAGAAGATTTCCCGTGATGCTCTGTTTGATCCCTGTATAAATACGGGATGTACGCATTTTTCCTAGAAAATTGCTGACGCCGCCTACATTTTCCGAGATCGACATCGTATTATCGTTCAAAACGATGATGAAGTTTCCCTTAACGGCAGAAGCATTATTCAGGGCTTCAAATGCCAGTCCTCCGGTCAATGCACCGTCTCCGATCACGGAGATCACATGGTAGTCCTCCCCTTTCAGATCCCGGGCCTGTGCCATACCGATGCCGGCTGAGATCGAGGTCGAACTGTGGCCGGTGTCAAATGCATCGCAAGGGCTCTCCTTACGCTTCGGGAAGCCACTCATCCCGCCACGGGAACGGAGGTTCTTAAAACCTTCCTTACGACCGGTCAGGATCTTATGGGTATATGACTGATGACCAACGTCCCAAATGACTTTATCACGGTTCATGTCGAAAGATAAATGGATCGCCATGGTCAGTTCCACGGCACCCAAATTAGACGAAAGATGTCCGCCCGTCCGGCTGACATTTTCGATCAGAAAATCCCTTATCTCCCTGGCCAATACTTTATAACTCTTCGGAGATATCTTTTGGATGTCATTCGGTTTTTTGATCAATTCCAAATACATGCAAACACCTCCGAACCTATTTCTCCCTGGAGATCATAGAAGTAAACAACGCTTTCAGCGTTGCGGGATCACCGGGAAGTTCTTCCAGCAAACGGATCGCTTCATCGGTCAGCTGCTGTACATCTTCCTGTGCTTTCTTCATTCCGTAGAGGGATACATAGGTCGTCTTATTGTTTTTCTCATCGCTATGCAGCGGTTTACCGATCGTCGCCTCATCACCGGAAACATCCAGGATGTCATCGCGGATCTGGAATGCAACGCCAACATTTTCCGCGATCTTACGGCACTTCTCGACATCTTTTAAGGATGCTCCTCCGAGCACAGCCCCGATCATCATCGCAGACTCCAAAAGCGCTCCGGTCTTTAAACGGAACACAAAATCGAGTTCTTCCGCAGACATGGGGCGTCCGGTAAGTTCTACATCCACCGTCTGACCGCCGATCATACCGTAGATGCCGGTCTTATTTGCTAAGATATGGATCGCCTTACAAAGGCGCTCCGGATTCTTCGTTTTTGCGTATGCGGAAGAAGCCACCTCAAATGCGTAGATCATGAGGGCATCACCGGCGAGCACACCGGTCGCCTCGCTCTCATATTTCGCCCAGGTGGTCAGCTTTCCGCGACGGAAACGATCATTATCCATGCAGGGAAGGTCGTCGTGGACCAGGCTGGAGGAATGGATCATCTCCAACGCGACCATCATCGCCTTCAGGTCCGGCGTGATCGGCGCATCACAAAACAGGCGGTAGGTCTCATGCATGATCAAAGGACGCAAACGCTTACCGCCGGCCATTACACTGTAATTCAAAGCCTCGAGGATGGTCTTTTGGAAGCCCTTCTCCTTCGGGAGAAATTCCCGGATCATCTCCTCGATATATTCGATATCTATATTCATTTTTTCATTCTCCGAATGAGTTATTTCCGTCTTCTTCCGGACGATCCTGAAGCACACGGACCTTATTTTCGATCTCGGTGATCTGCGCCGCGCATTCCTTGATCAGTTTCATGCCTTTCTCGTATTCGGCGAAGGATTGCTCCAGCGAATCGGTCTCACTCATCCGTTTCGTGATCGCATCCAGTTCATTCAACGTTTCCTGTATGGTCATTCTGACTGCTCCTCTTCGTTTCACGGATCTCTGCCCGTGCTGTTCCGTCGACAAAATACAATTTCACCGTATCGCCGGTCTGTATACGCTCGACACTCTTGATCCCATGACCGCTTTCGTCCGCGGCATACGTATAACCGGCTGACATCTTCTTTAGCGGGGAAGCCTCATCCAATGTCCTTATCCGGATCGATAAACGATATCTCACATTCTCTAACGAATGCGACATCTGTGTATGTATCTTTTCTTCTTTGCGTTTCAGATCCTGCGAAGTTTGCAGGAGCATCGCGTTCATCTTCTGGTCCAGCATCTCCCGAATGTGGTTCAGGCGGTCCTTACGCCTTTCCAGGATCTTCCCGGGATGCATGGCTTTAATGCCCAGATACTTCTCATTCAGGCTGTGCTTATATCGGTCGATGGTCTTCTCCATCGTGATATCCATATCATGACGGTATCCATCGAGTAAATCCAGGAACTCCCGAAGATCAAAAACGGCAAGCTCAGCTGCCGCAGAAGGTGTCGGGGCGCGAAGATCCGCCACGAAGTCGGCGATGGTAAAATCGGTCTGGTGACCGACTGCGGAAATGATCGGCGTCTGCGCCGCAAAGATCGCCTCCGCAACTGCGATCTCATTAAATGCCCAAAGATCTTCGATCGAGCCGCCGCCGCGACCGACGATGATACAGTCCACCCCCATCGCATCCAGTTTCTGTATACCGCGGACAATGCTTTGCGCTGCCCCATCTCCCTGAACTAAAGCCGGGAACAGAAATAATTCCACGTGCGGGTTTCTGCGGTTCGCGATCTGGATGATATCCTGTACGGCCGCACCCGTTTGCGCGGTCACGATACCGACTTTACGGCAATACTTCGGGATCGGTTTTTTATAGATCTCCGAAAACATGCCCATTTCTTCGAGCTGTTCTTTTATCTCGAGATAGCGCTGGTACAGATCACCCTGGCCGTCGAACTCGATGCTGTCAGCGTAGAGGCTGTACTTTCCGTCCCGTTCGTAAACATTGACCGAGCCGGTCACTTTTACGTTCTGTCCGTCACGAAGCTGGAATTTGAGTCCCGGGCGACGGCTTGCAAACATGATACAGGAAAGAGCGGAAATTCCCGAACCATAGGAAGAAGCGCCGGCTTCAAAGCCCGCGCCGGATATACTTCCCTCTTTCAATGTAAAATAGATGTGCCCTGAAGTATGATACTTACAGTTTGATATCTCACCGCGCACACAGATGCGGGATAAAAGAACGTCCTGACGGAACATGTTCTTGATGTAAGTATTTACCTGGGATACCGTGTACACATTTTGCTGCATGCGTTACTCCGTCTCCGGAACTGCCTTATGAAGAACACCGTTGACAAATTTGTAGGAATCGTCGCCGCCGAAGCGTTTTGCTAATTCGACCGCTTCGTTGATCGCTACCTTAACGGGGATGGCATCGTCAAAACGGATCTCGTAGATCGCGAGACGCAAGATCGACAGATCTACCTTGCTTACACGCTCCATCTTCCATCCTGCAGACAGATACCCTGTGAGCATCTCATCGATCTCGGGTAAATGTGCGCGGATGTCGTTAAAACGCTGAGCGACCGTTTCAAATTCATCCTCGGTAAGATCCGGAAGATCTTCTTCGTCGATACGCCACCAATGCACTTTTTCTACGAACGGCTCGACAGGCTCGATATCTTCCTGCTTCTTCGCCTTCTTCTTTTCTGTCGGCTGCAGATATAACTGCAACTGGCGGTCCACCTCTTCGGGATCCGAATAGAATCCGAGATGGAATAAAAGATTGAAAAGGTGCGTTCTGAGAATAGTCGGTTTCATGGTCAACGTACTCCTTAGGATAATTCCATACCGCAGACGGATACATCCACCGCCTGTACGTTCATTCCGGTCATGTTGGTGATCGATGTCTTTACACGCTCCTGAACCTCTGCACAAACTTCCGGCGCAACATAGCCGTACTTGATCACGATACGAACGCGGATCCGTACCGTACCGTCTTTGATATTCAGGATAATGCATTTCGCAAGGTTTTTCTTGCTGAGTTTCTCGATCAGTTCATGGCCTGTATTTCCCCAAAGGGAATCCACACCTTCTACTTCCTCTGCCGCGATCGCTGCGATCATAGCGATGACGTCATTCGCCATCTTCACCTCCGCGATCTTCGCGTCTTCGGGTGACTTATAAATACTGCTGTTCAATTCAACGGGCATGTCCGTCCTCCTGTTTATTCCTCGTCCTCGGAATCCGTAACCTCAGGCTCTTCTTCCGGAACGTTTCCGGCTTTCTTATCCTCGAGGTCCTTCTTGAATGTTTCGATGTTATGATAATGGTCGCGAATGGTCTCGCACAGAGAGATCAGATCCTCAGATACGATCTCGCCTTCTTCAAAACGATCCCAAACGTACTGTCCGATCTCGAGCATGGTAGCCTTGATCGCCTTCTCCTCGGTGGAGATCTTTCCCTTAACCTTTACGCCTTCAACGGTATCGGAAGTTTTCTTTCCGACTGACTTTGCAAAATTAACTGCACCTTCTTTGATCGAATTAAAATCCATGGTAATACCTCCGTTTCTTTATTTTCCGTGATATTCACGGGGTCAATGGGTGTTTTTACTGTCTCCATTATAATGGATTTGAACTGTAAAAGCAAATGAAAAATCTATTTTACCGCTTCGATGCCGGAAACATCCATATTCGTGATGATCAGATGCTCTGCCTCGCGGTCGTTACGGCTTTTGACATTATACAAGTAGTGATTTTGGAAACGCAGAATGTGAAAGCCCTCACTATACAGGTTGTAGATGAATTCCGTGTTCTTGATGACCAGCAGGAACTGCGCTTTCGTCTTACGAAGAACGGTCGCCAGTCGTTCGTGGTCGGCCTTCGTGAATGCCTTGCCCTCGTAGTCCGAGAACTCGGTGTCGTAAGGCGGATCCAGGAACATGAAATCATTTTCCGCAGGGGCAATGCGCTCGATAAAACTCTCAAAATCCTGGCAATACACTGCCGTCTTCTCGAATATATCGGATACTTCCTGCGTGAACAGGTAGTCGATCTTCTGACGGAAGTTCTTCTTGTTGTAGGAAATACCGCCATACGGTATGTTGAACTCACCTTTTGCGTTATACCGGAACATGGAACCGTAGCAATATTCACGGATGAAATAGAAATTCGCACAGCGATAGGACATCGACTCACGGGCGCCGCGGTTCAGCGACAGATCGTTATACACGTTGCGGAAATACATGTAATATCCGCTGGTGAGGCCGGTGATCAGGTTGTCTTCTACATCCTCCTGTGACATCGGCGACTTTTTGTAATTCGCAGCAAGGCGGATGATCTTATCCGTCATGTAGTATACGAGGGTGTCGAAGAAAAGATCCAGATCCGGCACCAGGCGCTTCGTAAAGCCGGCTGCAATATCATCGGCCATCATATAGATCAGGCCGTGGACCGCTTCCGTAAGCTTTTCCTTATCCGTGTTCAGATTGAGCTGTTCGAAGAACAACTGATACAGATCCTCATAGTGCTGCATCGCTACCGTCTGTATGTTTTGAAACGAGTTATCGTACGAAAGCAGATACTGATAAAGCGCTTCGTCGCGGTCCCGGAGCAGGATATAAAAATCCATCAGGGACTCGGATACATCGTTGATCAGCGCGCGTTTCGGAGCCAGTTCGAAAAACAAGGCGCCGCCGCCGAAAAACGGCTCGATGTAGCGGTCGAATTGCGGGATCAGATACAGGAATTGTTCCAGCTCGGAGGCTTTGCCGCCGGGCCATTTGATCAAAGGTTTCGGCACGTCATATCCTTTCTGCCCTAATATACGAACGGCCTGCCGGCTGTATCGTAGATCTCAGAAGCATCAAATAAGAATTTTAAGATCGTTTTATTATTCTTCATATCGTTGTACAGGCGCGCGCCCGTCACATCGATCCATCCCATCCGGTAATATTCTTCCGTGATCTGGACCCAGTAGGGTTCCTGTACATTGATCAGGCTGCAATAGTAATGATATTTCTTACTCTTCAGGTATTCGTATTTATCTCCGGAGTAGAGTTTCCATCCGGTATCCTTACCGGTCGGCCAGACGTAGATATCGCTCTCTCCGAGCAGTACTCCCGCTGTCTTCTGCCAGTTCAGGAAATCCACCTTGAAATCGCTGATACTGAAATCATTGATCACCTTGTTATAATAACTTCCATTCGCGATCTCGTAACCGTTTTCTTTGAGATACTTGCCGATATTCTGGATCTGCCTGATGTTATCGGAATAGCCTTCCGCAGAAGGATCGGAAATGTCATATCCGAAGATACCTTCTGAAGGGGAGATCGCAAGAACGCCATGCGCGTTGCAGTACGAAAAATCCGGATGCTCATCGATGAACTCATTCAGGATCGTGATATAGTCAAAGGCGCCGTATGTGGTCCCGTCTTCACTGTCGTACCGTGCGCTCAATTGATCCTTCTTGAGTACCAGGCCGGACGCAAAGCCATCTCCACTCATACTCTTAAGATAATTCGGCTCGAGTTGAACAAAAACGATCGGCGTTTTATTCTCGGGGATATACAGTGTCTTCTTAGTACGTACGGACTTCGTGGTCCCGTCATCTTGCTTCTTATCGGTGTACCCGGATAATTGATGCAGGTTTACCAGGATATAATTGGAGTCATAAAGTTTCTGAAGGATGGCCTTGAATTCCTTCTCCGTCAGATTATTGTTGTTATATTTCTTCGCAGTGTCTTCACCGTCAAATGCAAAACGACTCTCATGGACGATCGCATTAAACGCCAGGCAGGTCACTTTATCGACTTTATTCCAAGTCGGCAGCGAAGCCTTTTCCATTTCGAGATGCTCGGCCAGTTCCAATAGCTCCAGAGACTCTTTGTACTCAGGATCGCTGCTGATATATGCGATCGCGCCATCATAATCGTAGCCCAGAATCATTTTGTTCGCTTTTTCGATGACTTCATTGACATGTTGTTTGCGTTTAGCGTTTGTGTCGAATACGGTCGATTCGGGCTCTGGCCCGGCCAGTTCCGAAACATCCAGAGTCGGTGTGATATCCGAATGATCGGTGCGGGTCTTGATCGCGAAAAATATGATCAGGCCGACAACGATCATAAAGGAGATCGCCAGGATCAGATTCCTCCGAAAGATCGTTTTTTCAGTTTTGGTCCAAAGCTTTTTATTGCCGTTTCCCATAGTGTCTTCCATTCAAGCGAATTTACTTCGTTTTAGTCCTCATTGTTTTCCGGCCCCGAAGGTTGTGTAACTTCCTCAGGCGGATCGGTTGGTTCCGGCGGAGCATCCGTCGCCTCGGGTGCGGTCTCCTCCGGCGCTTCCGGAGTTTCTTCCGGTGCACTAGTCTCGGAGTTTTCGGTGGCTTCTTCCGTTCCATCCTCCGGCTCAGTCTCCGCTCCTGTCTCTCCCTCATCGGGCAATGTTACCATCTCGCCGCCGGGCAGGAACGCCTGATTGCCTTTTATCAGCATACCGTCCTTAAAGTACGCCATCGGTTTTCGGTCGATAATTACATCATCCAAAACCTTGAAGCGCTTCTCAAAGAAATCTTCGATGTAATCCAGATGCTGTTCATAACTTGTATACTTAGATACAAATTCCCATTCCCATCCGAGACGTTCGCCGGGAACTACCCACATGGAATAGTTTGCGTCGCCGGCCTTCTCCATCAGATGGCGCATGGTCTTTAGCGAACTGGTAGCGGTTTTACGCAAAATATCGCGAACCTCTTCCCAACGCTTCTGCAAACGATCACGGAACTTCGGATCCTGGACCAGATACGTTCCCCAGGTGATCTCGGTATCGGTAAAACCGTTTTGCGAACATGCCCAGGAATCGTATTCCGGCGTAAGGTTGCCGACATTTCCGAGTGCCAGGTCGAAATCCCATACAGGTTGGAACTTCAGCTTCTGCCCTGCCTTTTTCTCGATAAATACGCTTCGGTTGAACGCACCATCACAGTTGTACGTCAGTTCCATGATGATGAACCAGTCGATCAGAGAGTCGACGTCGATATAGTCTTCATAATTCGTAAGGTTTACGACCGCATCATTTGCCGCGTTCACATAATCCGAGATATATTTGTATTGCTGGGGCGTGATCTCTTCAGGTTCAGGGTTTTTGATCGCGATCTCACGGAGCAGGCCCGCATTGAATGCAGACTGTCCCATGCGGTAACCGGACTCATATCCGCGGACCTCGATCAGGTAATCCCTGTCGACCTCCGAAGAATGCTTCGTCTGGTTCACGCGTCCGCTCGCTACTTCGACCTTATCGCCGATGCAGTACATACCAATGTATTTTCCGTTGTAGATGACCTGTACGGGATATGTCGAAGGTACAAAATCGAAATTCATTTGCCGTGCAAGCTCGAATGCTATATAATTTCGTGACATGGACGGGTCGAAGTAGTTCGCCAGCATGACCCAGTCACGGTTGGAAGGCAAGCCCAGAATGCTTACCTTTTGATCGAATTTGATATTAAACGGCTTCTTATTCTTCTTCCACGTACTGTGTCCGCGTCCCTTGATCTGCATGGTCATCTGCGGGATCGAATCGATGCCGGGGATATTATCGGCATCCATGGAGAAGGTTCCGGTTATGTAGTTCGACTTGCTAGATACCATCTTTCCGTTATTCGTCGTGATGTATACGACCGGAACATTATAACTCTCATAGGATGCGCTCAACTGATAACTGTGACTCTCACCCTTCAGGTTCGTCACCTTACAGATCACGGGCTTAAAGAGGTCGACGGTACCGTCTGCGTTCAGGCCTTCGCCGGAAAGTTCGAAGTTTCCGTTCGCGGTTATGTTGAGACGCGCTTTCGTAGTGCCGGACATTTCGATATCGATCGGAAGACCGACTTTGAACGCATTACCGATCTGCTCATACTTCAGCTCTCTCTTGATAAATGCATTCTGGGACGGAAGCAGGGAAACACCGGTGAGTTCGACGCCGGAAGCGCCGCCTACCGCATAATTACCTGTGATCGTTTCGTCGTTCCATTTTGTTGCGTTGGTATTCAGGGCAATGAACTGACCGGTCACGCCGGTACCCTTCCAGATGATCTCACAAGGAGGCATTTTATACAGTTCATGGATATCGTAACTCGATGAGGAGCCTTCCAGGTGAACGACCGTGCCGTCGGGTAGGTCAAAGTCCCGGTTCATCTTCTTCAGCTGGTCATTATTCTGAATATAACAGGAACTGCGGGTCTTGCATGAATATGCCAGTGCATAGTTCGCAGTTACATTTTCCTTCACCTTAAAGCGAAGCTCTTTCTTCTCGCCGGCTTTCAAAGTAAAGATATGGTCCGAAGGCGTAGCCTCCAGGGAAGGGTCGAAATAGATCTCGCAGGTCTCGTCGGAATCGTTATAGAAAACGAGGCGGTTATACTGCCCTCCGAACAGACGAAGTGGTGTTTTTCCGGAAATATAAGCATCCGAAAACAACGACATGGAATAATCCAGCTCGTCTTCATCCTCTGCATGCGAAAAAGCCGCCCAAACTCCCTTACGCTCGTGCGGCCATTCGACCTTTCGCTCTTCATTTGTATTTTCTTCGGTTTCGTCCGTCTTCTCTGTTGTTTCCTCTTCGGAAACATCTTGCGTACCGATGGCTTCTGCATTATCGGAGTTTCTTTCCGTAACGCCTTCGGTATCTGCGACCGTATCCGGCTGAAGCTCCGATGTGATCGGGTCGGTTGCCGCTTCGGTCGTATCATTCAGAGAGATCAATGCCTTCGTTTCCTCGGTTCCGCCAAAAGGAAGGAGCCCTCCTTTTGCTGCGAAAAACACGACAGCTCCGATGGCAAGCAGGCCTGTTACAGCCAGACTTATGATCAGGACCATGAACCGCGATGATTTCTTTTTCATTTTTTGCCCTGTATCTTTGATTATTTATCGGTTTCCTGGAAACCGCGGATCGCGATATAAGCCGCGATCACATCTACACAGGTGTCGATCCCGAGGACACCGCTGTCCAGGATCAGGTCATAATTATCCATGTCTGCCCATTTTTTACCCGTGTAGTAGTTGTAATAATCCGACCGCTGTTTATCGGTCTTCTTCATGATCTTTTCGATCTCTTTGTTGGTATCCACGCCCAGGCGCTCTTTCAGTCGCAACATGCGGGGAACGCGATCCGCATTAATAAAAACGCGGGCCACCTTAGGATGATCTTTAAGTACGACATCGGCGCAACGACCGATGATGATGCAGGATTCCTGCTCTGCCAGTTTCTGGATGACCTGGGACTGGAACATGAACAGGTTATCGTCTGAAAGAATATTTCCATCCACTGAGGGGGAAGAGATCTTCGGCGACATCGACTTGATGACCTTATAGAGGATCTTATCGCCTGCGCGTTCGTCCGCTACATGGAAGTAGCTCTCTTTGATACCACTCTCATCTGCGACCATCTGGAGGATCTCTTTGTCATAATACGGTATACCGAGTTTCTGTGACAGTTTCTTCGCAACTTCTCCGCCGCCGGAGCCGTACTTACGACCGAGAGTGATGACATAATGTTGTTGTTTCTTCATAGCATATCCTCCTTCTACAGATCTCTGTGGTATTCCCTATAGAAATACTCAATATCAAAATACGTTTCCTCGTCGCTTTCGGAGACCAGCTTCCAGCCGTCCTCTTCTTTCAATTCCGGGAAATACGTATCTGCCTCATATTCATACATGATCTTCGTCATGTAGACCGTATCACACAGGGGAAGGAACAGTTTATAAATGCTTTCACCGCCGATGATATAGATGTCATCTCCGGTATATCCCTGGGCCAGACACTCATTGAGATAAGCGATCGCCTCTTTAAACGAGGTAACGACATCCGCCATCTTCGCTTTATACTCCGGGTTGTAACTGATCACAAGATTCTTGCGTCCGTATAAGCCGGTCTGTCCGGGAAGAGACTCAAACGTTTTCCTGCCCATGACGATGATCTTTCCCATAGTGATATCGCGAAAACGGCGCTGGTCCGCCGGTATCCGCACCAGGAGATTCCCGTTTTTTCCGATGCCGTTGTTTTGATCTGCAGCTACTATGATCTTCATAAACGTTCTCCCTTCTTCCCATGGATTTTATGTAGTGTCATCGTCTTCCTGTATGTAAGGTATTATAGCAAAAACAAGGGAAAATGACAAGTGCAAACCGATTAATACTTGTAAGAAAAGGGACAATCGATTATAATGATACAAGATCAGTCCGGGTCCTTAAGAACGCAGGACCGACTAAGGATAAAAGGAGTCTTTATGTTGACCATAGCAAATACATCCGTCATGAATTTTGAAAACGCGATCCGCGGCGCACGTAACCCGATGAACAGCTGGGGACGTATGGATAGCACGACCGATGAAAACGGTTTTCACTTCGGGGAAAATGATCTCGACCTGGCGAAACGTCTGGCGCGCGCAGGCAGCGATCATAGAAAGTTCCTCCGCATGATCTTCATCAGCGTCGATGTGACCGCTCCTCTCTACTGGTGGAAAGAATATGATACATATAAGGTGGCTACCGTCGCTAACTCGACCAGTACCATGCATAAGATCCACTCCGCTCCCTTCGATATGTCGCAGTTTTCATGCGATCAGATGACGCCGGACACGCTGGCTTTCATGCAGACCGTCGTTGATAAACTTGAGGAGATCCGGTTGCGTTATATGGAGACGAAATCCAAAGAAGACTGGTATGATCTCATCCAGCTTCTGCCCTCCTCCTACAACCAGATGCGGACATTGACCTTTAACTACGAAACAGCGATCAATATCTACCGGTCCCGCAGACATCATAAACTGGCCGAATGGCATGTGTTCTGCGACTGGATCGAAAGCCTGCCTTATGCAGCGGACCTGATCACTTTTGAACCGTAAAAATTTGGAGTTGCATTCCGGATGATCCGGAACGCAACTCCTTTTTTTCGACCCTTTCGGATCTATTATTTCTTTGCAACACTGTCTACATAACGCTTGATCTCGGATGCATTGGTGTATTTCTCCATGTGATCACCGTTGGTTACAATGAAGGTCGGAGCTTGCATTACGCCGTACTTGGAAACAAGGTCAGCATTTTCCTCTGCATCGATGGTCTCATACTCCATGTTGCCGAGCATCGTCTTCGCGATCTTGCAGTTCGGACATGTCTTCGTTGTGAAAAGCATACGCTTCTCTGTGGAAACCGCTGTATCCTCAGCCGTCGTATCCAGTTTATCGACTGCTGAAACGGACTGCATCGGATGGTTACCCTTCGCTGCTACCTTATTCGCATCGATCTTGTAAACAAGACGATCGTCAAACTCAGCGCGCTTACCTTCGTTCCAGTTCTGTACCGGACGATAGTAACCGGTGATACGGCTGTAGATCTCTGCCTTCTTACCGCAGATCGGGCACATCTCGACTTCACCGCTGATGTAGCCGTGAGACTGGCATACGGAGTATGTCGGGGACAATGTATAATACGGCAGTTCATAGTTCTCGGCGATAGTACGAACGAGCTTCGCTGCTGCTTTCCAGTCAGGCAGACGCTCTCCGAGGAACGTATGGAATACGGTACCGGATGTATACAGGGTCTGAAGCTTATCCTGGATATCCAGAGCCTCGAAGATATCCTCGGTATAACCTACCGGAAGGTGGGAACTGTTGGTGTAGTAAGGCTCACCATTCATACCGGAACTGATGATGTCCGGGAACTTCTTCTTATCGTGACGAGCCAGACGATATGCCGTAGACTCAGCGGGCGTAGCTTCGAGGTTGTACAGATCGCCATACTGCTCCTGGTAATCGGACAGACGCTCACGCATGTGATTCAGAACACGTTTGGAGAATTCCTGAGTCTTCTCATCCGTCATGTCAGCCTTGATCCACTTAGCGTTCAATCCGGCTTCGTTCATGCCGACCAGACCGATCGTTGAGAAGTGGTTATCGAAGGTTCCCAGATAACGCTTGGTGTAAGGATACAGACCTTCATTCAAGAGCTTTGTGATAACGCCACGCTTGATCTTCAGGGAACGCGCGGAAATGTCCATCAGACGGTCGAGACGAGCGAAGAAATCCGCCTCATCATTTGCCAGATAAGCGATACGAGGCATGTTGATCGTTACAACGCCTACGCTACCTGTGCTCTCGCCGGAACCGAAGAAACCGCCGGTCTTCTTACGGAGCTCACGCAGATCCAGACGCAGACGGCAGCACATACTGCGCACGTCCGAAGGCTGCATGTCGCTGTTGATATAGTTCGAGAAATACGGAGTACCGTACTTGGAAGTCATCTCGAACAGCAGACGGTTGTTCTCGGTGTCGGACCAGTCGAAATCCCGGGTGATCGAGTAAGTCGGGATCGGATACTGGAAGCCGCGGCCGTTTGCATCGCCCTCGAGCATGGTCTCGATGAACGCACGGTTCACCATGTCCATCTCCGCCTTACAATCCTTATACTTGAAATCCATTTCCTTACCGCCTACGATCGCAGGAAGTTCTGCGAGGTCGTTCGGTACGGTCCAGTCTAAGGTGATATTCGAGAACGGAGCCTGTGTACCCCAACGGGAAGGCGTATTTACACCATATACGAAAGCTTCGATGCATTTCTTAACTTCCGGATAGGTCAGGTGATCTGCCTTAACGAACGGTGCCAGATAGGTATCGAACGAGGAAAATGCCTGTGCGCCCGCCCACTCGTTCTGCATGATGCCGAGGAAGTTTACCATCTGGTTGCAAAGAACGGAAAGATGCTTTGCAGGAGCAGATGTGATCTTACCGGGAATGCCGCCGAGGCCTTCCACGATGAGCTGCTTCAGAGACCAGCCTGCGCAGTAACCGGTCAGCATGGACAGGTCATGGATATGGATATCCGCCTCACGGTGTGCCTTCGCGATCTCCTCGTCGTAGATCTCAGACAGCCAGTAGTTTGCGGTAACGGCGCCGGAGTTCGAAAGGATCAGACCGCCGACCGAATAGGTGACGGTGGAGTTCTCCTTAACACGCCAGTCTTCTACCTTTACGTAGCTGTTAACGACATCGCGATAGTCGAGGATCGTGGACTTCATGTTACGGATCTTCTCGCGCTGTTTACGGTACAGGATGTACGCCTTCGCTACGTCGGTGTAGCCGGACTGTTCGAGAACGTGCTCAACGCTGTCCTGGATCTGCTCGACGGTGATGCATCCGTCTTTCTGCTTCGTCTGGAAGTCAGCCGTAACGCGCAATGCAAGAAGCTGGATGATGTCCTTATTTACCAGTTTCTCGGTTGCAACAAAGGCTTTCTCGATCGCTGCCTCGATCTTCGCGATCTGAAATTCCGCTGTTTCCCCATCTCTCTTAATAACCTTGATCATAATAATACCCTCTTTTATATCTTTTTCGAACGCCCCTTATATTCTGCCATAAGGAGTAGGTTTTGTGCTGTTGTACCCTATTCTAGCACACAATATAGTGGGTGTCAACACCAAAACGCACAATATATGGGGTGTACGTAAATAAATACATGCAACGGCCCACAACATGTGGTTATAGGGCTTTTTTCGGTCAGATCTTCATCTCTTTCGGCAGATAAGCGCAGATAAAAACGCCGTCTTCCCGGTATTCCTGGCTGATGAGACGACCGTATTTGCGGATCAATGTCAGCTTCGCACTGTCCTCAAAAGCGATCAGGCTCTCACGATAGATCATATCTCTGTGCATATAAGATGCTAATAATTCTCTCAGTTCTTCGACGCCTTCGCCAGTCTTTGCGCTGATCATTACGGAAGCTTCCGCAGAGAAATCCCGCATCTTCGGCAACACGCCGTCATTTTCCGCACGGACGACATCACATTTATTGAAAACGGTAATGACCGGCTTATCGGCAGCATTCAGTTCCCTGAGCGTTTCCTTTACGACCTGCATCTGCAGATCCATCGAGGTCGAAGAAGCATCCACAACATGTAGAATGAGATCACAATGTACCGCCTCTTCCAACGTACTCTTAAACGCGTCGATAACGTCATGTGGAAGTTTATTGATAAAGCCTACGGTATCAGTAAGCAACAGTTCTTCCTTATTTGCGAACTTCATGATCCTGGTCGTCGTATCCAGCGTCGCGAACAGTTTATTTTCGGACAATACATTTGCATCCGTGAGATGATTCAGAAGCGTGGACTTACCGGCATTCGTATATCCGACGAGAGCCGCCGACATATGCAGGCTCCTCTCCCGGTTCTTCCGCTGCGCCTCACGATTCTTCACGACCTTCTTCAGTTCCTGCTTCAGGAAACCGATCCGCTCGTGGATGAGTCGGCGGTCCGTCTCGAGTTTCTTCTCACCGGGGCCGCGGGTACCGATACCACCGCCCAGTCGCGACAGACTTTTACGAAGCCCGACCAGACGCGCCGCACGATATTTCTGCATGGCCAGTTCGACCTGAAGTTTACCTTCGGCCGATGCTGCGTGAGCGGCAAATATATCCAGGATCAGCATCGTACGGTCCAGGACTGCGCAGTCGAGTGCTTCCTCCATGTTGCGGTATTGGACCGGACTGAGTTCATCGTCACAGATCACACCGTCGGCATGCAGCCCCTGTACGAGCATGCGCAATTCCTCGAGTTTTCCGCTCCCGACATACGTCACGGGATGGATGCGAGTCAGGTTTTGCGTCAAACTGCCGCAGGCATCGCCTCCGGCAGTCTTCACTAATTCTTCTAATTCTTTCAAAGAATCTTTCAGTTCGTCTTCATCGCCGGTACTTACGCCGACGAGGACGAATCGTTTTATTTCCTCACGTGTTTCGATCATTGATTTTCTCCGGGTATTTGTTCGATCTTCATGTGGATCAGGGATATCTCGGCATCGATCCGTTCATCATCCGGAAACGTTTCTTTGTAGGTCAATGCTTTATCGTATGCATTATTATAATCCCCGAGTTGATACAGGATCATGATCTCGTTCCATGCCAGATCATCGTTGCATCCATGGTCTCCCAGCGCGATCGCAGATGCGATATTGTGTTTAGCGTTGTTATAATCGCCGAGTTCGTATTGGGCATAGGCACATTGCGCCCATATCGCCTGGATCTCGGGTGTATTTCGTCCTTTCGCTCCGGTCTGAAGAAAACTCCTGTAGATCGCTTCCGCTTTCTTAAAATCGCCGAGGTTTTCCTGACACAGGCCGGCATATAAGACCGCCGAAGGATCGTTGCTCTTTACCGGGTTTGCCAGTTCCTGAAGCGCATTCGTGTATTTCCCGAGGAGGTAGTACGCCTTACCTTTCAGCAGATGGATCCTGTCCGTATCCTCCGTGCTCTCGAATATCTTATTCAGGAAATCCACGCCGGTTTCCGCGTAGCCGAGCTCCGAAAGCGTCTCATAGATGCGATAATCCAGGAAGGGGTCTGCAGACAAGTCCGCGCATTCTTTCAGATCATTGAACCCATCCTCAAACGCTCCGCTGCGGATATTTACGATCCCCCGAAGAAACAAGGAGTCCGCTTTATGTACATCCAGTTCGATCAATGCATTCAGGGTCGCCAGGGCCTCCTGGTAGAAACCGCCTTCCGCTTCTGCCTGTGCACGATAAGACAGGATGTCATAATCGATCGCGCCTACACGCGTACCGGTATTCCGGATCGCCTGGGTGAACTGACCGATCGCTGCGTCATAGTTCTTCTGCTCGAGGTAGATCAGCCCTTTTCCGCGATAAGCTTCCTGCTGATCCTTATCGAGGGAGATCGACGTATCAAAGGCTTTGAATGCCTTTTCGTAGTCTTTCATCTCAATATAATTCATGCCCAGATCGCAGTAGATGGAAGGGTTTTGATCATCCAAAGAAATGGCCTGCAAAAATAGTCCTTCCGCCTCTTTATAGTTTTTCTGATTATACAATGTGATACCATCCGATCTCATGATGGCTGCTTCGGAACTGCATCCGCATAAAACAGCGATCAGAGGTAATATCACGCATGCTTTCTTCTTCATAACGATCTCCAGATACTTGTATCCTTTCCGAATATGTGCTACAATGGTTAACACGTCAAATACGTGCAATGCAAACGCACAGAAAGGTTTTTTATGAAACGATTTTTGATCTCCACCGACTCTACTTGTGACCTGCCGGACGATTTCGTAAAGGAGTATAACGTCCCCGTTATCAGTCTTTACTACATCATGGACGGCGTTTCCTATGGTCCGGACTGCCAGATGGCGCCGCAGACATTCTACGCGAAGATGCGTGAAGGTTTATTACCGACTACCAATGCGATGAACCCGGAAGGTTTTATCGAAAAGATCCGCCCTTATGTAGCGGAAGGATATGATATCCTGCATATCGCGTTCTCTTCAGGCCTAAGCTCCACCTGCCAGAATGCATTTGCCGGAGCAAATACTCTGATGGAGGAGTTCCCCGATCGAAAGATCATCGTGATCGACTCTCTCTCCGCTTCCCTGGGTCAGGGCCTCGTTGTATATAAGGCCGTAATGATGAAAGAACAGGGGAAATCCATGGATGAGATCGCCGAGTGGCTCAAAGCCAATATCAAGCACTTCTGCCATCAGTTCACGGTCAATGACCTCTTCCACCTGCACCGCGGCGGCCGCGTTTCGAAGACCGCAGCGATCGTCGGAACCCTGGTCAGCCTGAAGCCTGTCCTCCATGTGGATGACGAAGGTCTTCTGAAGCCTGTCGGTAAGTCCATCGGCCGTAAGAAATCCCTGAATGCCCTGGTTGACAATATGGGCGCGTCCCTCGGTGACTGGGAGAACGATACGATCTTCCTCGGTCACGGCGACTGCCTCGACGATGCTAAATACGTTGCAGCTCAGGTAAAGAGCCGCTTCGGCATCGATTGCAAGATCATCAACTACATCTCTCCGACCATCGGAGCCCATTCCGGTCCCGGAACCGTCGCTCTGTTCTTCATGGGAGAGAAACGATAATACAGCGCCGATAAGGCACCTAAGGCTGACCCTTCAATTCGATGGGTCAGCCTGATTTTTTTACAGGATACCGGTGCTTCCGAAGCCGCCACGGTCCTCTCCGTCGAGGCTCTCGACTTCTTCGAAAACGATCTTCGGCTGGTTCTCCATGATACGGAACTGGCAGATACGGTCACCCACATGGATCTCGGTGTCCCGCATCGCAAGCGCCGGAAAACGCCAGATATCGTTATTACCACAGTAGGATCCGTCGATCACGCCCATGTGGTTCGCCTGCAGGATACCGAAATTCTTAAATGTCGAACTTCTCGGCACGATGTGTGCCTCATATCCCTCGGGTAATTGCATACATACGCCGAGACTGATAAGTTTAAAATCCCCGGCCTTTAATACGACATCTTCGGCGGCCCGAAGGTCGATCCAATCCGACTTGCCGTCGATATAGGTCAGTTTTTCGATCTGATCGGAAACATATCGGATCCGAATCTTCTCTGACTTAGTAGTTCCCATTTTCTATCCCTCTCTTAATGCGGATCAATCACAGAATAAAACCGCTTCTTTATCTTCTCTCTGCAAGCTTTTCTGAACGTCGATCACTTTCTGGTTTGAACTCCCCCGCCACTTCAACTGATTATCCAACAGTTCGGATACAAACGGTCCGTCGATCACCACATCGATCTGTTTCATCATCGGCAGATCACGGATCGCTTCCCATTCATAACCGGTATATAACCAGATCGTCTTATCAGGGAACGTTTCACGGATCTCTGCGATCAGATCGGCTACATCGGCTCGATTTTTATAGAACAGCGGATCACCGCCGCTGAATGTGATCCCGGAGATATAATCTTTCGCAAGTTCATCAAACACTTCCTGTTTTGCGGCTGCGTCGAAGGGTAAGCCTCCTTCACAGTCCCAGGTAACAGGATTTTGACACCCTTCGCAGCAATGCGAACAACCGCTGACCCAGAGGACCACGCGAAGCCCGTCGCCGTTTAGCATATCATCCTTCGTTATATTGTGATAACGCATCTTCTATCTCCGTTTACATTGATTTTCGTTCTGCGATCTCTGCCATCTTTGCTGCGTTCAGTCGTGTATCACCCTTAACGCGTGAGTACGAAAGATAGCCGTTCATACGGTCGATCTTCGTCAGGTTGCGGCTGCCGCACTTCGGACAGACATCCATTTCGAGTTCCTGATGGCCGCAATCGTCACAATATGCAAGCGACATGTTTACGCCTTCGTAGAAGCCCATCTTCATGGCTCTGCGTACCAACGTCTTGATCGCCTCTTTGTTGTAGTCGATCGGATATTTAACATACTGGATCTTACCGCCGTTCGAAAGCTCCCAGAAACGATATTCGAGATCCTGCTTCTGGATCGGCGTTATATTCTCGGTAACGTGGCAATGGAAACCATTGCTCACGTATTCACGGTCGGATACATTTTCCACGATACCGTACTTCTTACGGAACTGCTTTACCTGCAGACCGCAGAGGTTCTCAGCCGGTGTCGCGTAGATCGCGTAAAGATGGCCATCCGCTTCTTTATACTCTTCGATCTTTTTATTGATATAGGTCAGAACTTCCAGGGCGAATGCTCCGTCTTCTACGAGCGATTTGCCGTTGTAGAGCTGCTGGAGCTCATTGAACGCTGTGATACCGAAGGAAGCGGTCGCAGCCTTCAGAACCGGCTTGATCTTATCATGGATGCCCAGATGACCGCCATAGAAACCGCCCTCACAATAAGCCAGCGGATTCGTGGACGCCTTCATCTCGCCCAGGTAAGCATATGTACGGATGTGCAGCTGACGGATCAGGTTCAGATAGTAATCGAGCACCTCATAGAAGTCTCTGGACTCCTGACGGGATTTCGCCAGGATCATCGGCAAATGCAAGCTGACAACGCCGATATTGAAACGGCCGACAAATACGGGCTTATCCTTATCGTCTGCAGGATGCATGCCGCCACGCTCATACCAAGGCGACAGGAATGCACGACATCCCATCGGGGAGATGACCTCGCCGTAGTTCTTATACATGCTGGCGATGTAGCCCTTTCCGGTCAATGAGAGCCAGTCCGGATACATGGTCTTCGAGGAGCACTCGATACCTGCTTCGAAAACATCCTCCAGCTCACAGCCGGGACCGTGCAGGTTCTCATCATACAGAAAAACGATCTTCGGGAAGAGAACGGGTTTCTTACACTCTGCCTTACCCTGACCTTTACGACGGACTTGCAGCATCTTGATAGTAGCCATCTTCGCGAAACGGCCGGTACCGATACCTGCGGTCACTGTAATGAAAGGATAATCGCCACGTGATGAAGCAACGGTATTAAACTTATATTCCCAGCCCTGGAAGCCCTGCTCGAAGTCACGCTCGATATCCTTGATCGCTTCTTCTTTTGCACGTTCCTCGCTGATGCCGAGATCTGTATATTTCTTGATGTATTTTATGTAAGACTTTTCCGCATAAGGCTCGAGGATCTTATCCGCCTGCGGGATGGTGAAACCACCGTACTGCTGGCTTGCAGCGGAAAGAACGATATCACCGATGACGTCGAAAGCTACGTCCAGGGTCTTCGGCTCATTATACCAGAGATTACCCATCTCAAAACCGCCGCGCAGGACTTCCTTGACGTTAAACAGACAACAGTTCATGGTATCACGACGTGCTGCCATATCATGGATATAGAGGTAACCTTCGCGGATCGCCTGCAGTTCCTCCGTCGTCAGGAAGAACTTCTTATACAGGGACTTATTAAGCTCATTAAAGATCAGGCTGCGCTTCGAAGAAACCAGGGCACTGTCCGTGTTGGAGTTCTCCTTATCGCCGATGTACATGATGGACTGGCTGGCTTTATATACGTCATCCAGCATCTGCACGAAATCCTGCTTATAGTTGCGGTAATCGCGGTAAGATTTCGCTACGACCGGGTTCACGCGTTCCAGCGCGCCTTCTACAACATTGTGCATCTGCGCGATCGCGATCTCCTTAAGGCCCAGTTCCTCGACCTTCTCTTCTACAAATTGACATATGAAATCGAGCTCCTGTTGCGTAAACGTAACAAGCGCACGATAAGCGGATTTATTAACGGCTACAACGACTTTCTGGACGTTAAAGTCTTCTTTTGTGCCGTCCTTCTTTATAACTTTGACTCCCTGTAACATAAAAATACCTCCCTGATTTTATGTCAAACGCCGTTAGCCTTAAACAACTACATCTAGTGCGGTTTATGAAACTTAATCACAAGATATCGTGTCCAACACGCTAAGCATATCACATTTCGACTATAGAATCAAGAGGTATTTTTTGCTTTTTATACGTGGATTTATTTTTTTGATTTGGCAGCCTCTGCGGCTTTTTCTTCTTCGTCGATGATACGGCCCAGAAGCGTCGTGCTGATTCCAACGAAATTATCATATTCCGTAGATCCGGTCATCTCTTTAAAAGCCTTACCGGATTCGATCGTACGGCGAAGCATGTGCTTGCAGATCTCATTTCTCCTGCATACAAAGAAGTACTGTGCGGAAAGATAGTTCGCCATGATGACATCGGGCAATGCTTCTTTTTCATTGACCTTAGCCGCTTCTTCGATCTTATTGACACCCTTTTGATACATCGCGGGTGCTTTCGATGCTTCTTCACGAACACGTGCATAGGCACCGGCGAGATTCAGACAATGGCGGCACAGCAGGATCTTGATGTTAAGAGGATCCGCTTCCTCCTGCTCTTCCAATACGAAGATGGAGTCCTCCAAAACCTCAACGACCTTATTCATATCATGCATACGGTTGTAAATGTTTGACAGGATGTTCATCCGCATCGCAAGCTGAATACCGCTGGTACGATCATCACGTTTTTCATAAACGGCTTTCTGGAAATTGATCGACTGTTCCATCGCTGTAACAGCGTCCTTATAGTTTCCTACGTTTGCATACAAAACGGACATATGCTCCAGTGCAGTCGCGTGCATGGTCACAACGCTGATGTGGCCTTCCTTCAGGCGATCGATCGTATAACGGATCGCGAGTTTATAATAATTCAGGATCGCATCGAAGATCTTCTGGTCGTCTTCGCTCAAAACACGCGGTTCCGGAAGCAGAGTGCCTAAGCCGTTGCAGACACGTCCTAAAGCACCGAGTTTAAAGTAAGCGGTAGAAACACGAATGCAATAGATCTCTTCGTCTCTCTTATAGAGTTCCATAGCCGCTTTCAGCATCTCTTTCAGGTTTGCTTCGCATTCCGGGAACTTCTGCGCCATCAGGCGAAAGTCGGAAGCGACCTCATAAAGATTGCATTTACACTCATAATATTCATTACTTTCCATGGGAACGACTTCATCCAGTTCCCGGATGATCCCATCTACGGCAGAAATACCGGTTTCAATGTTCTGTTTGGCTGCCTCGACCGCACCCTCCAGTTTTTTATTGATTTCCTGTACTTGAGCTTCAAACATTTCCTACTCCTCCAACGCCGATTTTCTCTCCCATGCTCACTTTCGTCTCGATCTCGAGGCTGCTGTGGAGCATGATATCCGGATCCGGCACGACCCGGTCTTTTTCAAAAAACAAAACGATCGTCGATCCGCCGAATTCAAAGCGACCCTTCTCCTCACCGCGGGAGAACCGACCTTTTTGTTTGTAATTTACGATACGGCCGACATTCAAAGCACCGACCTCCATCATGATGACATCGCCGAAATGATCGGTACGCATCATGCAATACTCTCTCGTATTCTGTTTATATATGGGATACAGATCCCCCGCAACCGGATGTACGGTGTGGAACACGCCCGGGATCCTGCGGTTATGCGTTTTTTTACCGCTGTCGATGTAGCAATATCTGTGATAATCATCTACGGATAAACGGAAAATGAACATCGACCCGCCTTTATACTTTTCAGCCAGGCGCGGATCGCGAAGCAACTCATGCATCGTATAGGTCGTGTTCTTTATTTGTACACAAAGATCGTCATGGATCTCGTAGACCAGGAGTTTCGAATCGCACGGGCTGATCAGATGATCGTTCGTATGATCGACTGGTCTTGCATTTGCCACCAGTTCACGGGTGAAGAAATCATTGTACGATTTAAATTCACCGACCTCGCGGTTCACGAAAGTCATATCCAGATTACACTTTTTGATAAAAAACGGGATCAGTTTTTTCGAAAGCCCGCTGTCTAAAAATCTTCCGCAAGTCTTCGAAACGATCGGCGACACCAAAGGCTTCAAAATGGCCCGGCCGATCGTCGTTCCGTATAAAAAGCGGAGTGATTTTTCCTGTGTTCCGCTTTCGGTCTCGACGAGTTCGGCGGAAGGATAACGGTCTCTGGGTATGCAATTGGTCATTCTTGTGTAATACTGCACCGAATGTACCTCCTAGATCAATTTCAACATGGATAATACAACTAAAGCCACGACGATGACGATGACCGCCAGCTGTGCATTGTTCGGTTTCTTAACCTTAAAGTCGACAACGAACAGGGTTCCTACGACCGTCATGCAGATATGGATGAGGAGCACGTAAAACTTATGCTCCAACTGACTTCCGATCAGGTAAAAGATCGGGAGCGCGATCGAGATCGAGGTGATCGGAAGGCCCGAGTAGAACTTCCGGTTCTCCGTCGTTTCTTTCTGGCGCTTCTCTTCCATCACATTATAGTAAGCGAGGCGGATAACACCGTTCATAACATAGAACAGAAGGATCACGATACCGAAGATACGATCCATGCCGTTTCGATAAGCAAAATACGCAGGGAACACACCGAAACAAACGATGTCACACAGAGAGTCGAGTTGGATACCGAAACTCTTCTGCTCATCGGAACGGTCTTTCTTCGTGCGTGCGATCTTTCCGTCGAGCATATCACAGAATCCGGACAACGCGAGACACAGGATCGCGTACTTATAGTTTGACTGCGACGTCAGGAAGATTCCAAGCATGGACGAAAACAGACTCAGGAAAGTCGTAACGATCGTATAATCATAAAAACCTATCATGTAGATACTCCTTGTTGTGATCTATGATCTCTTCTCTTGAAAACAAAGGTGGAAACCACCGTAACAATGGCACCGATAAATACGATGGAGTAAAACGTTACGCCACGCATCAACAAGTTCGCCGGTGTAAGTAAGGCGACCGGATATATCGCTGCAAAGCAGAACTCGAACATATGTTCCGTGATGCCCATACCGCCGGGGAACGGCAACATGTCGACGGCTGTCGCGATCAGAGCCTGCAGGAAGATGACGGTCCAGAAATCGGTACCGGACAGTCCGAACGATTTATAGACGCACCAGGAAATGCTGAAATAGAACAAGCGTTGGATGATCGTGACGATCATTACATTGCCCAGCATCTTCCAGTGACCGGCGATCGAATTTGCCGTGTCCTGGTAATTCTTCATGAAGCCGACCAACTTCACTTCCGCTGCCTCATAATTCCGGATCAGGTGGATCTTCTTCAGGAACCGGAGTCCGAGGTACAGGATCTTACCTGCCCAGTTGATCCGAAACAGGAGCAACAGCATAAAACCGACGCAGATAATGTTAAGAAGAACGCCGAGATACAGCCAAAATGCGACCGGACCGACATAATGCTGAACATATGTGCGTCCCCAGATAACGAGCGGGATACCGATCAATACCAGGATCAGTTTATAGGTGATCGTAACGACCATGATGACCGGCATACTGACTCCGTATTCCACGTTTTCGCGCTTCAGATAGTACATCTGCATGGGCTGTCCGCCCGTAGCGGAAGGTGTAATGTAACAGTAAAAGAAACCGATCCAGGACACCAATATGCATTTCCACAGTTTCACCGGGGATTTAAGCACCCGCAACATGTAGGCAATGATAACGGACTCACTGCAGATAAACATTACGGTCAGAAGCAATGCCAGAAAAAGCCAACGTTTTCTGACTCCGAGGATGGCTTTCCATATGGAATTAAGATCCTTCCCCTTCAGTACGCTGTACGCAGTAACCACAAAAATTACTACAAAGAAGAGGATTTTAAATATCTTCGCTTTCACTCTCGTCCCCCACTACCTTGCAACGGAATACGAAGCCCGTCACGCGGTCGGCAACTTTCGCATACTTCTCCCACCAGTTGAAATGCTGTGAGAGCCGGTACAGGACCTCAGCGATGAAAACGCCGGAGATCACGTCAACAAAAACATGTTGCTTCGTCGTGAGCGTCGATACGAACACGGCAAATGCAACGACACACGAAAAGATCCGATATGCTACCGGAATCTTCTTCTGGCCGCGGATACCGATATAACAGAACCAGCTGACCAGACAATGAATGGACGGGAACAGGTTATCCGCAGGGTCGATCCAATACAGGAAGTTCATACACATGGGGATAAAACCTTCTCCCACTACTTCCGGACGCACGTTTGTGGTCGGAGTAAAGATAAAGAAGACTGCACAGACTACGCGGGACATCATATCCGCAACGCAGAACCGGTAACAGTGTTCCCGGCTGATGCTGCCGATGATGATGTAGTTCAATGCCCAAAAGGCAAAGCAACCGAAATAGATCAGGACTGTCCACTGGATAAAGGGTGTGTCCCGATCGATCCCCAGGGTCATATCGTAATGTTTCCGTCCTGCGGAAAGCAACCGCGTGCCTGTGTAGATCAAAGTATTAAATACAAAGCAACAGATCAGGGGCAATACCGCATAGATCGGCATAAACCTCTCGATCAGTTTTCGTAATCGAACCATGACAAATCCTCACACCGGACTATTAGCGGAAATACTCAACGCCGGACTCGAAGATCTTCATGTCCTGATCACCATAGATGTTGATCGCTACGGAAGCGCCGCGACGCTCGGAGTGCGCCATCTTACCGAGGATACGTCCGTCTTCGCTGGTGATACCTTCGATGCAAGCGTAAGAACCATTTACGTTCCACTCTTCATCCGTAGAAGCATTGCCCTCGGGATCGGTGTACTGGGTAGCGACCTGTCCGTTTGCGAACAGCTTGCGGATCCACTCCTCGTTTGCTACGAAGCGGCCCTCTCCATGGGAAGCAGGGTTACAGTAAACACCGCCGAGCTGTGCCTTCGCCAGCCAAGGGGACTTATTGGAAACGACCTTCGTATATACCATCTTGGAGATATGACGACCGATCGTATTGTAAGTAAGTGTCGGTGAATCATCCTTCTGGGCAGCGATGGTTCCATACGGTACCAAACCAAGTTTGATGAGTGCCTGGAAACCATTACAGATACCGAGCATCAGACCGTCACGGTTGTTTATGAGATCCAGGATCGCCTCTTTCAGTTTCTCGTTACGGAAAGCAGTCGCGAAGAACTTTGCGGAACCTTCGGGCTCGTCACCTGCGGAGAAACCGCCCGGGAACATAACGATCTGGGCTTCCTTTATGGCTTTCTCGTATACATCGACCGAATCACGGATATCTTCCGCGGTCAGGTTACGAAGAACTTTGATGTTTACATTCGCACCTGCGCGCTCAAACGCCTTCATGCTGTCGTATTCACAGTTCGTTCCGGGGAATGCCGGGATGAATACAGTAGGCTTAGCGACCTTATTCTTGCAAACATAGATCGAAGGAGCCTTATACAGGTTCGATGCTACCTCATCAAAATGCTTCGCGGTACGGGTCGGGAATACCTTCTCCAAAGGCTTCTTCCAGCACTCCAGAGCCTGTGCCATCGGGATGCAGCAATCTCCGTAGATGAAATCCTGCTTATCGATGACTTCGCCGACCACCTCATAGTCGCAACCCTCGAGATATGTAGCATAAGAAAGATCATCTGCTGCTTCGAGGATCAGATCGCCGTATGCCGGAGCGAAAAGACGTCCGACCGGGATCACGCGTGCGAACAGATCTGCACCGAGCTTATTACCGAAGCCCATCTTGCTGACAGCTTCTGCATAACCGTTTGCGCCGAGCGCATAAGCGGAAACAAATGCCTTGTTTTCGATCGCTTTGAAGACTGCTGCATAGGTAGCCTTGATCTGCTCATAATCCGGCAGATCGTATTCATTTTTATGGATATGTACCGCAACCAGCTTATGGCCCGGCTTCTTGAATTCAGGGGAAATGATGGTCTTATCGGACGCTACATCCACTGCGAACGAAACCAGTGTCGGAGGTACCGAGATATCGTTGAAGGTACCGGACATGGAGTCCTTACCGCCGATGGACGGCAGACCGAAACCAAGCTGTGCATCGTATGCACCGAGGAGTGCGGAGAAAGGCTCGCCCCATCCCTTCGGATCCTCTGTCATACGACGGAAGTATTCCTGATAAGTCATGCGGATCTTGGAGTAATCACCGCCGTTCGCCACGATCTTAGCGATCGAGTCAACTACAGCGTAGATCGCGCCATGATACGGGCTCCAGGAAGACAGGTAAGGATCGAAGCCATATGCCATCATGGTAACGGTATCGGTCTTACCCTTAAGAACTGGCAGTTTAGCAACCATGGCCTGCGTCTCAGTCAGCTGATATTTGCCGCCGTAAGGCATGAATACGCTGCCCGCGCCGATGGAACCGTCGAACATCTCAACGAGACCCTTCTGGGAACATACGTTAAGATCGGAAAGCATGGAGGACCACTTCTCTTCCACATCATTTACGGGAACATCGGTGAAATATGTATCTTTAGCAGAAGGAACGGAAACGACAACGTCCGCCTCCTGATGTGCTCCGTTGGTATCCAGGAATGCACGGGACAGGTCGACGATCGTCTTGCCTCTCCACTGCATTACGAGGCGAGGTTCCTTCGTTACGGTAGCAACGGTCGTAGCCTCGAGGTTCTCCTCTGCAGCATATGCAAGGAAAGCATCCAGATCCTTCGGATCAACGACTACAGCCATACGCTCCTGAGACTCGGAAATAGCGATCTCAGTGCCATCCAGACCGGCATACTTCTTCGGAACGCGGTCCAGATTGATCAAAAGACCGTCAGCAAGCTCACCGATGGCAACGGAAACACCGCCGGCACCAAAGTCATTACACTTTTTGATCAAGTGGCTGACTTCCGGACGACGGAACAGTCTCTGCAATTTACGCTCGGTAGGTGCATTACCCTTCTGAACCTCAGCGCCACAGGTATCGATGGATGCCTCGTTGTGTGCCTTCGAAGAACCGGTTGCACCGCCGCAGCCGTCACGACCGGTACGTCCGCCCAAAAGGACGATGATATCGCCCGGATCAGAGGTCAGACGAACAACAGCGCTTCTCGGAGCTGCGCCCATAACGGCACCGATCTCCATACGCTTTGCAACGTAGTTCGGGTGATAGATCTCTTTAACATAACCGGTAGCCAGACCGATCTGGTTTCCGTAAGAACTGTAACCATGCGCTGCGCCGCGGACCAGCTTCTTCTGCGGAAGCTTACCCTTCAGGGTCTGGTCCAGAGGCTTTGTAGGATCGGCAGCACCGGTGATACGCATTGCCTGATAAACATAGGTACGTCCCGACAGCGGGTCACGGATCGCGCCGCCCAAACAGGTAGCGGCACCACCGAAAGGCTCGATCTCGGTCGGATGGTTGTGTGTTTCATTCTTGAAGTTGACGAGCCACTCTTCGGTCACTCCGTCGATGGTAACGGGAACTACGATCGAACAAGCATTGATCTCGTCGCTCTCTTCCTGGTCGTCCAGTTTGCCTTCCTTCTTCAGGCGGCGCATAGCCATCAGCGCCAGATCCATAAGGCAAACGAACTTATCATTACGTCCTGCGAAGATCTCTTTATGATCCTTCACGTAACGCTCATAAGTCTCCTGCATCGGCTTCTTATAATCGCCATCCAGGAAGGTAACATTCTTAAGTTCGGTATTGAAAGTCGTATGGCGGCAGTGATCCGACCAGTACGTATCCAGAACGCGGATCTCCGTCATGGAAGGATCGCGCTTCTCCTCATTTGCAAAATAGTTTTGGATATGCTTGAAATCCTTAAAGGTCATCGCAAGGCCCAGGGAAGCATACAATGTATTCAGATCGGTGTCGTTCATGGAGCAGAAGCCGTCAAAAATGATGACATCCGCGGGATCGTCAAACTTCGTGATCAATGTCTGCGGCTTCTCGAGCGGGATCTCTTTTGAATCCACAGGATTGATGCAGTGATGTTTGATCTTATCGAACTCTTCGTCGGTGATCTTACCGGAGATCACATAGGTGGTCGCCGAACGGATGATCGGCTCCTCATCTTCTTTCAAGAGCTTCACACACTGCTCAGCAGAGTCGGCGCGCTGGTCGAACTGACCGGGCAGGGACTGTACCGTAAAGATGCGGTCAGCGTCATCGTGCGGGAAATTCTCCTCATAGTATGTGTCGACCGGCGGTTCGGAAAATACAGTCGTCAGCGCTTTCTTATAGACTGCATCCGACAGATTCTCGATGTCATAGCAGATCAGGACCCGAACACCCGTGACACCGGCGATATTCAGATAACTTCCGATCTCCTCCTGCAATTCCTTTGCCGCAACGGCGAAAGGTGTTTTTTTCTCGGCATAAACTCTTTTTACACTCATGAACAACCTCCGGTTTATTTGCATTTCAATAGATGCGGCCATGAAGCCGCACTCCTAAACCATTTTAGCACTTAGGCTACCAAATTTCAACTGCATGTTACTTAATTGTAATAAAAACGTAAAAGGCGGCATACGACAATGCGTATACCGCCTCTTTCTCTATGTTTCGATCAAAGATCGAATTTATTCAGCCTTAGGCAACTCAGATGTGCAATTCGGGCAACGGGTTGCTTCGATCGCGATCTCGGTGATGCAGAACGGGCACTTCTTTGTTGTAGCAGGACCCTCTTCCTTCTTCTTACGCATCTTATTCATAGCCTTGATGATCAAGAACAATACGAACGCGATAAGAACGAAGTCGATGATCGCCTGCAACAGAGCGCCGTAGTTGAATACGGTATTTTTGATCGAGAAGGACAGATCCGAAACAGCACTTCCGCCAGCAATCACACCGATCAACGGCATCAGGATGTTTGCAACCAGCGCATTAACGATCGCGGTGAATGCTCCGCCGATGATGATACCAACGGCCATATCCATAACATTACCCTTGGAGATGAACTCCTTAAACTCTTTTATCATTTTCCACCTGACCTTTCTGCTTTTTTAAAAAAAGCATTTTGTTGTATGATAGCTTCATCATATCACAACCGCTTTCGAACTTCAATACACTTTTCTGAAAAAGCATGTACAAATCTTGTTTCTTTTTCCAAACTGTCGAGCGATATTCACTTGCAAGCATCCGCCTGAAATGCTAAAATACCTATAGTCTTGTTATCCAATCGGAGGTTGACATGAAAAGGAATTTTAATCTGGACTTATTGCGAAGTTTCGCCTTTCTGATGATCTTTGTATTCCATTTCAATCTGATGCTTGAGGCCGACCATATCGATACGACGATACCTCTATTTGTGCGTGCCGAAAGCTGGACCCTCGGCTCATTGGGCGTCGGTATCTTTTTGATGCTGTCCGGTTATGTGCTGAAGAACAGTTTCGAGCGCTCGGGAGAAAAGATCTCCACCTTCTATAAGAAGCGTTTGTTGGCGATCTTCCCGCTCTTCTATGCCAGCTACTTCGTAGTCTATCTTTGGATCGATCTTCCTGCGGGAAATATACTCTCTAAATATCATTTCTGGTCCCTCTTAGGCTTCGATGGTTTTCTGTCCATGCGTGGTTTCAACACCTGTTATCGTATCGGAGAATGGTACCTCGGCGTGATCCTGATCTACTATTTCCTGTTTCCTTTCCTGTACAAGGCAGTGAAGAAAGCGCCTCTGCTCTTCGGTCTGAGTCTGATGGTGATCCATTTCCTGTTCGTGTATAACTATGAAACTCTCGCATCCGTTATATCCGATATTTTCAAGCATCCGCTTCTGCCGGAAGAACTGTCAGCGTCCGCTTTGGTCCTGCTCCCGCAATTCGTGGTCGGTATTTACTTTGCTTTCTATGTCAAAAAGTGCCATCCTGCTCTCTTGCTCGGGGCCGCATTCGTCATAGGCACTCTTTCGTTCTATGATTTTCCGGCAAGTCTGCTTCCCGAAGGCACTTTCAAAGGTAGTTGGATCTATGGCAACCTTACCAGTGTAGTCGCCGTATTTATGATCTTTGCCTACACGTTTAACAAGAAGAAGCAAGAAGAAAGCAAAGCCGCACGGATCCCGATCCTGAGCGGTATCGTTGGCACCATATCGAAGTACTCGTTTACGATGTTTCTGGTCCACCACATTCTCCAGGACCGTCTCTTTACCAACCTGAGCGCCAGAGGTTGTATAAGGCCATGCTTATCCATCCCTCTGTACTTCTTTTATTTTTTCTTCGCTCTGATCCTGACATTTCTGCTCTCCTGCCTGATACAGAACGGAACCGAAACGATCATGAAGAACCTGCGGAACCGTTTTTCAAAGAAAGATCCGAAGGACCCGACGGGCAATGCTCAAACATCGATTAACACATAAACACATTCAGAAAATACATTTACCCATATCCTCCCCGATGGTATACTTTAGGAAAATCATCGGGGAGGCTTCTTTTTATGGAATCCACTAAAGCATATAAAGTTCATTTAGGTCCTGCGTCCTGCGCGGTAGATCTCGGAGACGGCAGCGAGCGCGGTCCTTACGTCGACCAGGATTATATCCTGCAAAAACTCGGACGTCCGCACCGTGCGATCAATTTGATGTACTGCTACTATCCGCTCGACGACGGATTTCCCGGCAGAGCCAGTGTCGTGCATGCAAATCCCAACGTTTCGTTTGCATGGGACTATCCTTATGACGATTACTTTACCTATAAAGGTGGCCTCATCGGGGATAAGGACGATGAACCGTTTACCTATATGCGTGACATCCGCCGCCATGGCCAGGATGTCCTGCTGACATTGACCATCGATCCGCACGTAAGCGACGAGCATCTCATCGCGATCGCAAAAGACCTTACGACCTTCGGACGTATCTTCCTGCGAATCAATCATGAGGCGACCGGGAACTGGTTCTCGTTCAACCGCCGTTGCACCTATCAGGAGGTCGCTGATTTCTACGTGCGTTTTCATAAGATCATAAAGAAGTACGCGCCCAATGTATCCACGATCCTCTGCATCGGCGGCATCGAGAACCCGAAAAGTGAAGAGATCGTTATGGAAAAGGAATTCGCGGAAGCCGTTCGTGCCACGGATATCTGGTCCGTAGACAAATACATGGCTCTGCACTGGGGCTGGCCTTACGATATCGCCGAGCCCGGCGGTAAGTCTCACAAGCGTGAAAGCGCCGGCGAGATCTACGATATGACAAAACGCAGTTATGAACGTTTCAAATACCTGTGCAATGGCGTTGAAAAGCCCATGGTCATGAGCGAATGCAACGCAGACGGGGATGTGACCGGCCCTTATGAGCAGGTCGATATGATCCGTAATTTCTGCAGATACATTAAGGAGGATCCGGTCCGCTGGTTCTCCGGTTTCACCTTCTACCAGTTCCGTGACGACGGCAGGTTAGGCCTCGAGATCTCCGATCCGAATAATGCTTCCGTCGGCGTGGAACAGCCCGTTCTGGCTGCTTATAAGCAGATCATTTCGGATCCCTTCTTCTCTCCTTCCATGAAGGTTCGTGAAGAAGCCGCATTTCCCGCTAAGCTTCGCTGGGGCGGCTCGGAAGACTCCGAAGGCATCAGCATCCCTCTCAATTTCGACAGTGATCCGCACTTCGCAGAAGTTTACTTCGACGAAGAACTGGCACCGTTGAACCTGATGATGGAGATCCACGGGAAATGGTTCTACAAGGCGCCGGGTACCAAATGTGTCGACCTCATGCCCGCCTTCTTTGAAAACCGTCTCATCGGACCGTGCGTGATCCATTTGAACATCTTCGCTCCGCCTGCAAGCGGGGAGAACGATCCGGCTCAGGGTTGCGACTGGCAGTTGAATTATTATACGACCATCCCGAAACTTCCTACAGTGCGCATTCGCTTTGCGCCCATCATGGAAGCTAAGCCCGAACATTTTCGCGGAAAATGATGCTTATGCATTGACATTTACCGCAAAATCGGGTATACTCCGTTTCGAGAAAGCATCTTTTGCATAAACCTTTCACCTTACAACGGGGTTGTACTGGTTTCGACGGGGATTTTGCAATCGTGACAGCCATCTGCAGACCGTGACTGCATATCAAAACGGAAAACTTAAATACAAACGCAGAAGATAATAATTTTGCTTTCGCTGCCTAATCGCAGCTGTCGGCCGTAAGTCCCGCATCGCTTACGAACCGGCATCGACTTGATGCGCCACTCCTGCCCTTAAGCTTTGCGGGGCCGGAACATTGATGAAGCTACCTTTTATGTGCGCCTGTCCTTCTGTGCATGTAGGAGGGAAATCTAAAGAATGACTGTGATGGGAGAAATTGCGATGAATGGGTTTTCGGACAGGGGTTCGATTCCCCTCAGCTCCATTTCAATGGACACGTAAAGAAGCGCCCGCAGGCGGATGCCTGCGGGCGCTTCTTATATATTTACTTCTTGTTTAAAGCGATGATGCGCTCGGTCACTTCCTGAGAGATCTCGAGAAGCATGACCGATCTGGGTTTGGATGTACAGAAGCCCTGGATCAGGTCGACGTTCAGTTCGATCACGGTACGGAGTTCATCGTCCGTTTCGATACCTTCAGCGATGACCTTTATGCCATGCTGGCTCGCAAAACTTACGATATTGCTGACCAGATGCTGCTTCTTTGAATCCTTATCGATATCCACGACCAGTGAACGGTCGACTTTTATAAAGTCGGGCTGACAGCGAAGCAGGTTTGACTCGTTAGCATAACCGCTACCGAAGTCGTCCAAGGCAACCATCATATTATGGGTACGATAACGTTTCCGGATGATCTCATCCATCTGATCGCTCAGGTCGAGTTCTTCCGTGATCTCAACAACGATACGATCCAGCATCGGCCCGTACTGTTCGATCAGCTGTTCGAAAAACTCATCTGGCACGTAACAGTCCGGTATACTGTTGATGAACATCTTCTTCGAGGAGAAAATGTCCTTATTCTCATTCAGGATACGCATCGTATTGGAAAAAGTAAGGAGCTCGACTTCTCCGAGACGTCCTTCTTCCTTTGCGATTCCGATGATCTCGCTCGGTGTCATGGGAACATCGGTACGAGGACGCATCAGCGCCTCAAATGCAAAGATCTCACCGTTATGCGCGCTGACGATCGGCTGGAACTGATAATCGAAAAGATTACCGTTGATAATGCGGTTAAAGGTCTGCACACGCATGTACTTCTCTTCGCGCTCAGCGTAAACATCCTCCGAGAACTCTATGATGCGGTCCAGGCGCTGGGAAGTCGCTTCAAACAAAGCAAAGTCCGCTTTCGATACCAGTTCCGCATAGGTCTTGCCCTGCTCCGGAAAATGCGCGAAGCCACCGGCAAAAAGGAGCTTCGTATTATTCAGTTCATTAAAACTCTCCAGATAACCGATGATCTCCTGGGAAAGCCCGACTGCCCGCTTGTATGCATCGATCGCATTCGAGTTGAAATAGTACAATGCAAAGCGCGTCTTCGATATACGGCCGCAGACAACGTTGTTGTTCTGCTCGTGGCGCTTGATCAGTTTTGACAGATGGTCCAGACCACCGACGATCTTCTCTTTCTGCTGTGTCGTAGCACGATCCACACCCAGGATCTCCAGTTCGGCATAGCCGCCGTAATCGGGATGTGAAACCATGATATCTTCGACACGCTTCACCATAGCATCCTTCGAAAGGAGCTTCGTAGCCATATCGTAATAAGTAAAGGAGATCAACTCCGCCTTATTCGTGATCATGTCGGTCACATCGGATAAGATGTAGACCTGCATGCCTCGCTCGCGCTGATAACGGATCTGGATATATTTATCACGGTTTGAAACGCGGATCTTATAGATCTTCTCATCTTTATTCTCGACCGTCTCCGTGATCTTCCCGAGCAGGACTTCGAGCTGCTCTCGAGTCATCGTCTCACTCATCGGAACCCAGTCGTCCACCAGCATCTGGCTGTTACCGGAAACCAGCACCGTACGGAAGGCACTGACCCACGTAAAGATCGCAACGTCCGAGAAACACTCGCGCATGATATTCAGGTTCGTTTTATAGTAGTTATACAGTTTTTGAAGCTTATACAGTCGCCAGCAAAGCACGACCGCACAGACCAACGAAAGAAAAACGATGGTCTTGATCTCGAAAATGACTGCCATCGTCGCAAACAGGACGATGCCCATCAGCCATATCATCATTTCCTCATACCAGTGATTAAACTCACGGTCCATATTGTTTTTACTCATATGCCCTCGATCTTTGGTTCCTTCCTTCTTCCCTCTTATCGCACAACTTCAAAGGCTGTTCCAACTCCAACCTTGTTTTTTATATTAATACAACCATTGGGAAATGTCAATTTATTTGCCGTTTCTTCTCTTATTCGTTCCTTTACTTTCATAAGTGATTATGGTATAATCGAAAGAAGTATTTGTGCCTTCGGGCGGTGTGCATTTTTCGCCCGAAAACGTGTGCGATCCAGAGGCATAAATGCATATAATGGATTAAGGGAGTATACACATGAACGCAAAAATCGAAGCAGTTACAAAGCAGATCGGTCAAGTCATAAAAGGTAAGGATGATATCATATATAAACTGCTGGCCGCCATCATCGCAGGCGGTCACATCCTTCTCGAAGATATCCCGGGTGTAGGTAAGACTACACTCGCCGTCACCGTTTCCCGCACCATGTCATTAAAATATAAACGAATGCAGTTTACACCCGACGTACTTCCCAGCGATCTCGTCGGTTTCAACTTATACAACAACCAGACCGGCAGCTTCGAATATAAAGAAGGCGCCGTTTTCTGCAACCTTTTTTTAGCAGATGAGATCAACCGTACTTCCCCGAAGACGCAGTCCGCTCTTCTCGAAGTAATGGAAGAAGCAAAGGCGACCGTTGACGGTGTGACCCGTGAGCTTCCCTCTCCGTTCATCGTTATCGCGACGCAGAACCCCTTCGGTTCCTCCGGTACGCAAAAACTTCCGGAGTCCCAGCTCGACCGTTTTATGATCCGTCTTTCCATGGGATATCCGGATCACTCGAACGCCGTAGCCATCCTGAAGGGCAATGTCGGCGATGTCCTGAATACATTGACCGGCCTTTTGGAACAGGACGATGTCGCGAACATGCAGCAGGAAGCCAAAAAGATCTTCGTTCACGACTGTATCTACGACTATATCGTGCGTCTTACCGAGGCGACACGTAACGAAAACTATTTCTCACTCGGATTAAGCCCCCGCGCCTCTCTGTCTCTTCTGAAGATGGCGCAGGCGACCGCATTCATCGAAAGCAGCACCTACGTTCTGCCCGAACACGTTCAGTCGATCTTCAACGACGTATCCTGCCATCGTCTGGTGCTCAGTTCCAAAGCTAAAATGAACGGATTCACACTGGAGACCGCCATGAAGGCGATCGTTGACCAGACACCGCTACCCAAAATGTGATCAGGAGCCTATATGATTAAAAAAATCCTGCGAATCGTCGGATATCTGGTCACACTTGCGGCCCTATATCTCGGGCTGCGGTTTTTCCGGCTTTATTTTTTCGCGATTTTACTATTCTTCTTTTTGCTCTTCCCGTTCGTTTCCGTTCTTCTGGCGCGTTACGTGATCAAACGCACCGATTATTCCTGGTATCTCCCGGACACGATCTCGAAGGGCGCAGACCTCGAAGTCACGATCGGCATGCGTAATCCGACGATCTTTCCGATCCCGAAGCATCTGCTCGATCTTACGATCTCAAATATCCTATATCCAAACGAAGACGTACATACGATCTGGACCGGCCTTAAGATCCGTAGCGAACAGACCGTTACGATCCCTCTTAAGATCCTGTACTCCGGCTATCTCCGGATCGAATTGACCCGTGTATGCATTCCGGACTATCTTAACTTTTTTACTTTCAAGCGTAATTTAGACCTGAAGAAGGATATCCTGGTACTGCCCATCCGGCTGAATGATACGTTTTCCACGATGGCCGTCGGCGGCAGCGGAAACGTCGAGCTCTCCGAAAGCGATGTTGTGGGCAATGATGCGACCCAGATGATCGACGTACGTGAATACCGCCCCGGCGACCGCCTGAACACGATCCATTGGAAGCTCAGCGTCAAAGCCGGCGAGATCATGGTAAAACAGTTCGGTTCTCTCTCGGACAATGATGCATGCATCCTGATCGATCTGTATCGACCCGAATCCAAAAACAAACGTGTATACAAAGAACAGGAAGATACCGAAGCAAAGATGCTCGAAGGCTACGACTCTTCCTACGATATGATCGAAACATTGGCCACACAGTTGTTGCATGAAAAGCGGCCTATTTTAGTCTGCTGGTATTCCCGTCGCGCTGCCGAACTCAAAAGCATGGAAGTCCTGCGCCGCTCGGATCTGACCGATCTCTACAGGATCCTCTACTATGAAGAGCCAATGAAAGATCCTTCGATCACTTTGGAATACTTCACGAAGACCGACGATAACTACAACGATTTCTTCTACATCCACCCGACCAACCAGAATGTTCCGCTGAATCATTCCCTGCTCTTCGGAAACGAGGTTGAGCAGGTTTCTACCGTACATCGTAACTAACGGAAGGCAATATATATGCAGATACAGCAAAATAAGATCCGCCCCTGGCAGTTCATACGCTCGAGCAATGCGAGCAGGCAGGCTGCCTTGCTGGAACGCAAGTCGTACCGGCAGGGCTTTCTTATCGAGCGCAATATTGACCTGCCTTCGCCCGCGCGTGCCTATTCGTGCCTCTTCCGCGGTATTTTGCTCTTCCTGCTGATCTATACGCCGATCACGATGATCAATGCCGCCTACGAGATCTCGGATAATACCGCCATCGTCCCGATCATTTTGTTGCCGTTTGCTCTTTTGGTGGGTTTTTTTAACTACAACGGTTTATGCCGTACCATAGGCTACATCCTGTTTTTCCTGTTCTTCGTGGTCGTATCGACTTCCGGATACTATTACATCAACTCCGGTCTGAACGCCATCATCAATATCACCTTCGAGACCGCGTCTTACGAATTAAACACATCGGCCATCCGTTCCTATAATGAGGCCATCGGAGACCGTTCCGTCACGATCCCGCTCTTCTATCTCTATATCGGGATCGTCAGTGTGATCTTCCTGAATTTCCTGATCAATAACTTCATGAGCATCCCGGTCGTACTGTTTGTGTCAGCGCCCTTTTGGTTGCTCACCTTCTATTTCGACTATCAGCCGCAGCCGATCCACTACCTCTCGTACGCTTTTTGTATGATGAGTATGGTCATCCTGAAGAGTACACAGCAGTATAATCTTCCGGACCGATTACATAAATTCTACGTCATACGACATTCCTCTGACAAACATCTATACCGAAGTACATCGAATGGTAAGGTCATGGCGCAGACATCTGCGTTTGTCATCGGGATCCTGGTCTTTATGGTGCTTCTGAGTAATGTCCTCTATCCGGCGAATCGGTTTTCCACTCCTAGGGAATGGGCTTCCATGAAGGAAAGCACAGAGGATTACGCTCGCATCTTCTTCACGGAAGGTTTGAGCGGTTTCTTCAAAGGCTCAACCAAAAACAGCATGACTTCCTTCGGCAACCTCTACTCTGGCGGAAAGGTCCAGCCCACCTTCCAAAAAGTACTGGAAGTCGATTATGTACCCGCCAGTTATGAGGCCGTCTATATCCGTCAATTTATCGGGGATTTTTACACCGGCTCCAGCTGGTCCGATGCCATTGATACCGATCTGGAACTCGTAAAAAAATATGAGTATAAGGCCAATGAAACTCTGAAAGCGATCTACGAGGACGCAGATCATCCTCTTCATGATAAGGTCTATAAGGCATCGATAAATGTACGCCCCATGAACGAAGTCGGCGCCCTGGTGCCCTATTTTTCCATCGAAGACTATGAGGCTCATCCATCCCTCGAATATGAGATCCGGACGCGGAAACAGTCGGAGAAACGGGATGCTTTCGATTATCTGGTACGCTATGCTCCGAAACGGGATATGAGTTTGACGCCGAACTCAGAAAAACAATTCACCTACGAATACTACCAACTGCTACCGGATAATTCCATGTCTGACGTTGAACGATATCGTTCCTTTGACTATATGCCGGAGAGTTCCACGCAACCGGTCATTCAACCGACCTCCATGGATCTGGATCAATATATCATTATCAGTGATAAGTCCTTCTTAAACCGGATGAAGACGATCTCTGAAGCGAATCCGAACCTGCCTAAGACGTATAACACGTTAAAGGCGATCTGTAAAGAACAAAACTTCCACGGAAGTGTCCTGGATCGTGTAGAGCAGTTACAGGAATTCTTTTCAAACTACACCTACACCCTGAACCCCGGCAATCTACCGAAAAACGAAGATTTTATCACTTATTTCCTGACGAAGAGCAAACACGGTTTCTGTCAGCATTTTGCTTCCTCGGCCGTCATGCTCCTCCGTACGATGAACATTCCTGCCCGCTATGTCGAGGGTTATATGTTCTCATTCTCCGATGTATCCTCAAATGCAGAAATAATGGCAGATATGGACGCGTCGTCAATGCATGAAGGTCCGAGTTTCTTCACCGATGCCCCTGTAGTAAAGGTTCCCGTAACTGACGCCTCGGGTCACGCCTGGGTAGAGATCTGGTTCCCGGAACTCGGCTGGGTGCCCTTCGAATTCACAGTTGGCATCAACGGCGACGAAGACGAGGAAAGCGATTATGAATTCTGGAATGGCGGAACCATCCTGGATGATATCGACTTCTCTCCCATGGCGGGTCTGTTCCAGGTCGATCTCTCATTCGCCGTAAAACTGTTGCTTCGCCTTCTCATCATCGTGGCTGTCGGTGTAACGATCCTGCTGATCGTTCGTTTCATCGTCATCCTCGTGAAAGAAAAAGAAACACCCGAGATCTACCACAGCGGTCACAATCTGAAGATCATGGAAACCTATCGTTCCATTTGCGGGAAATACACATTATTCGGCTTGCTGCCGAAGGAAGAAATGCTCTACAGCGAATTCTCCGATGAATTACAAGGCAAATACGGTTTCTCCGAAGATAAGGCGACTACGCTCCGCTCTTTCCTGGAGGATGCGGCCTACGGACCGAACGACATCTCCGAGGATCATTTCCGCGAAGCCAACGTGCTTCTGACGGAAGTTAAGCAGAAACTGGACGGTTCATTGACCGCAGGTCAGAGATTTAAATATCGTCTCCGCTCGATCTTCAAGCGGAAGAAAGCCAAATAAATGCATAAAATACGGCGCCGGCTTCCTCTCGGAAGCGGCGCCGTATTCATATATTTCAGATCCTTTACTTTTTATCCAATGAGTGGAAATCCTTGAAGTTTCCGACTTTGGTACGCTTCGTTGCCTTTGAAGCGATCTTCGAACCGGTATCCTTACCGTTACCGGGCATTCCGGGTTTATCGGTAGGCGTATAATGGAAGAAAAGGTAGAACGGTCCTTTTTTGAATTTGTCGGTAAACAAAGCATGATGCTCGGGGCAATGTTCCTTCAGGAACTTCAGTGCGAACACGAGACCTATGATCGCAATGATCAGTTTGAGGATCTCTGAGACGATCCCCATGTTATCTGCAAATAAGGTATTATCCCAAAGCAGATAGGAACCGGTGTACATGACTGCAGTCGCGAAGCAAGGCTTTGCTTCTTTTTTTGACATATAGCAGTGGATGAAGATCACCAATGCCATAACGAAGAAGATCGTGGAGATGAAACCGATGATCAGCTCTATACAGTACGGAGTGGTATAACGGCTGACATCCTCGAGATAACGCTCGAGTTCTTTTATGCCGTTCTCATCCATCTTTGCGGTCAGTGCCGCGTAATTCTCCATGTTGTTGATGGATTTCGCAGTAAGAATGGATAAGCCGAAATTCACGATGATCAGGAGGAACTCGATAAATGTATAACCGAGTGCTACATTGACCGTAGAACCCATCGTAGGCTTCTGCTTCAGCAGGATAAAAAACTTATAGAAAGCAAAGAGCCATGCGACCAGAACGACCGCTTCCAAAAACACAAAGATCAGACTTATAAAAGGCGCTGCGGGATGCATCGTGACCGTATCATCCGCGGCAACGTTAATGAAGGCCGCGAGGCCGAACGAACGCAGTAAGTTAACGATAACGGCGAAGCACTGGTGGTACAGGTAGCAACCCAGGCCGCCCCACAACATCGCCATAAAATAACCGGAAAATGCGTTGTGAGCATACAGGAAATACAAAACGAGCAACAGAACGAGAATGACGATCATGGCGAGTTGCCAATTGATCACACTGTTGCTGACGCGTACGACTTCTTCCGGAGTGCGCTCCGGAGCGAACATTACGTGACCGAACATAAAAACACCTCTATAAAAAATTCAAACCCTATTCTATCAAAGGCACCCGAAAGTGTCAAGCGAGGTCGCGCAGTTCCTTCAGTTCATCGACCGAAAAATAGTAGTTTGTGTTGCAAAAATGGCAGTTGACCTCGATCTCTTTTCCGTCGTTGATCATCTGGTCGAGTTCCTTCTTGCCGATGGAGATCAGAGCCTTACCTACACGCATTTTGGAGCAGTCGCATTTGAATCTGCAGGGATAATGCTTGCTGATCTCCGGCTGCATATCATGCAGGATCATCATGCAGATATCTTCCGGGGTCATGCCCTTCTCCAAAAGAGCCGTTATGGATGTAACTTCTTTCAAGCGTTCTTCCAAAAGGGATATTACGCTCTCATCCGCGTCCGGCATCAACTGAAGGATCATGCCGCCGGCGCATTTTACCGTGTTATCCTTTGACATCAGGACGCCGAGGCCTACCGACGAAGGAGTCTGCTCGCTGGTCGCAAAGTAATACGTCAGATCTTCTGCGATCTCGCTGGTTACCAGGATCGTATCACCGATGTAAGGCTCTTTCAGGCCGATATCCTTAATGACCTGGAGCACGCCGACGCCGACCGCCGACGCAACATCGAGTTTCCCTTTTTCATTTGCCGGGATCATAACGACCGGATTATTCGCATATCCTTTTACATTTCCGTTTGCATCTGCCGTGACGGTCAGGCCGCCGATCGGTCCGTCACCGTTGATCTTTATCGTCAGAAGATCGGCGTCGTTCTTCATCATGGCGCCCATCATCACGCCGCCCGTCAGCAGACGGCCTAAAGCTGCCGTCACCACAGGTCTCGTATTATGCGCTTTTCTTGCAAACTCTACTAATTCTCCTGTCGTGGCAAAAAAGCCGCGGATTCGGCCTCCTGCGGCCGTTACACGTATAAAATAGTCTCCCATAACTCTTCACCTTTATTTCATTTGCTCGCGGCAGATGAAAAACAAACGTTCTGCCGTTTCTTCGCGGCCCGTCGCGTCCTGCGCGGTGCCGTCTTCCCCGACCTCGTACACCCGCTCGAGCCGTAAGCCGGACTTTTCGATCGCCTGCTTCACTGTCTCCGCGGAAAATGCATTCTGCTCATGGACCTCTTCGCTTCGTTCGTAGGTCCCTTCTTCATTTTCCAGGAACATGGTAAGCCGGTAGGTATTCTTACCGGTCTCCTCTTCGAATTCATTTTCCCAGATCAACGCCATGTCATCGCGTACATCGGTAAATGTACGGTCGCCGACAACGTCACGAAAATAGTGGTGGGTCTTGAGGTCGAAAATGAACAAACCGCCGGGATCCAGATAATTATTCACCAGACGGAAGACCTGCTCCAGATCCTCCGGTCCCGAAGCATAATTCATCGTATCGCACATCGCGACGACAGCTCCGACCGTCCCATATAACTCAAAGGAACGCATATCCTGTTGCAAAAACAGGACCGGTGCTTTCGGTTCACCGGACTCCTCTTCGTTTTCAAGGCTTTCATAGTATTTTTCGCGGGCCACCTCCAACATGGACTCGGAGATATCCGCGCCGATCATGTCATAGCCCAGATCCCGCAGGAGCAACGTGAACGTCCCGGTCCCGCAACCCAGATCCAAAACGAGCGCCCCCGGAGCGATCCCGTATTCGTCAAACTGCCGCTTCAGGAAGCCGGCCCACGCTTCATACGGGATATCGTCCATACAGGCGTCATATATCTGTGCAAAATCGTAGTAAGGACTTGACATTTTTCCTCTCCTGTGGAAAATAGAAATAGTAATTCATTCAACCCCAAAGGAGAAGAAATGAAAAAATTAACAAAAAAACAGATCTTTGTGATCGCACTGATCGCTTTCATCGTGGCCTTATATATCCTGGCGTTTGTATTTGCCATCTCGGGCAATGAAACCCTTCAAAGTTGGGCTTGGGCCTGCTTCGCCCTGTCCATCGTCATCCCGTTCTTCATCTACTTCCATTTTCTCATCCTGAACTGGATCCGGAAGACACGTGAAGTAGACGAGATCCAAGAAAAGATCTCAAAGAAGGACGAAACCGCTTCCGATGAAGAGACCCAGGAACAGGAATAAGATCCTATTGGATGAATTCCGCCATGATACGATTCGAAACTTCCGCGCCGCGCGGGGTAAGCACATACGCTTCCCGCGGGGCGTATTTCTTTTCCATAAGGCCCTGCTGGATGAAACGTTCAAACAATGCAGGCGGATATACAGTCTCTATTCTTCTGCCGAACATATTCCGGAAGTTCTCGCAATCGATGCCTTCCTCCAGCATGCGAAGTCCGAGGAAGCAGAACTCTTCCATCTCGTTGTGGATCGGTACCTGCGTGATATTCCCTGCCGTCGGATGCTCCAGATATTCCTTCAGATTTTTCGTGTTTTCACTGCGTATTCCTGGATCTCCGAAGAAAAAGCCCGATGCACCTAAACCGATCGCGAGATAGTCCTGCATTCTCCAGTAACGCAGATTATGTCTGGATTCATAACCGGGCTTCGCGAAATTTGAAATCTCATACCGATGCATTCCGGCTAACTGCGTCCAGGAAAACAGGATCTCTTCCATCTGGGCGATCGCTTCTTCCGAAGGAAGCTGCACCTGCCCTGAATGGTACAGATCGTAGAACGGCGTTCCCTCTTCGATGATCAACTGATATGCCGACAAATGCTGCGGCGCTATATACAAAATGTCTTCCAGACTTTTTGCAAAGTCTTCGACGGTCTGTCCGAAGACGCCGTACATCAAGTCGACATTGATATTCGTAAATTCGGCCTTGCAAGCCGCTTCGTAGGTAAGGAAAATATCCTGAACCGAATGCACTCGTCCGAGTATCTGCAACTGGCTTTCGCAGGTGGACTGGGCGCCGATACTTAAGCGATTGATGCCCGCCTTACGAAGCATCATCATTTTTATATTATCTCCGCCGGAATTCGGATTTACTTCCAAGGTCCATTCATAATCCGGGTCGATCTGAAACGAATTCCCGATCGCGTAGCATATCCTCTGCAACTGCTCGAAAGAAAGCAACGAAGGCGTGCCTCCGCCGATGTAGATCGTATCAACGATATACCGATCGGCGCAGACCGCTGCCTGCTCTTCTATATTTCGGATCAAAGCGTCGACATAAGCTTCCTTCGTCTCCTCATTTGTGATCGGAAACGAAAGGAAATCGCAATAGCGGCACTTCTGTTTGCAAAACGGGATATGTACATAGATACCCAATGATTTTTTCTCGGACATGATCACTCCTCATCCAGTTTCAATACCGACATAAATGCTTTCTGCGGCACTTCAACGTTGCCGATCTGGCGCATGCGCTTCTTTCCTTCTTTCTGCTTCTCGAGCAGCTTTCTCTTACGGGAGATATCACCGCCGTAGCACTTCGCAAGCACATCCTTACGCATCGCTTTTACAGTCTCACGGGCAATGATCTTATTACCCACGGCTGCCTGGATCGGGATCTCGAACAGATGTCGGGGGATCTCATCTTTCAGTTTTTCACACATCTTACGGCCGCGCTCGTACGCATTGTCCGCATGGACGATGAACGACAGGGCGTCGACTTCTTCGTGGTTGATCAGGATATCGAGCTTCACGAGTTTCGACTCAACGTAACCCTTCAGCTCATAGTCAAACGACGCATAGCCTTTGGAACGGGACTTCAGCGCATCAAAGAAATCGTAGATGATCTCGTTGAGCGGAAGCTCGTATTTCAAAAGCGCACGTGTCGTTTCGATGTATTCCATGCCGAGGTAGACACCGCGGCGGTTCTGGCACAGTTCCATGATCGGGCCGATGAACTCGGTCGTCACCATGATCTCCGCCGAAACGATCGGCTCCTCCATGGACAGGATCTCGGAAGGATCCGGGAGGTTCGAAGGATTCGTCAGTTCGATCTGCGTGCCATCGGTCTTATTGACGTGATATACAACGCCGGGCGCCGTCGTCACGAGATCCAGATTGTATTCGCGTTCCAACCGTTCCTGAATGATCTCCAGATGAAGAAGGCCCAAAAAGCCACACCGGAAACCAAAGCCCAGGGCAATGGATGTCTCCGGCTCAAAGAACAGGGAGGCGTCGTTTAATTGCAGTTTTTCAAGCGCATCACGAAGGTCGCCGTACTTCGCTCCATCCGCGGGATACATACCGCAGTAGACCATCGAGTGCACTTTCTTATATCCCGGCAGCGGTTCCGGTGCCGGACGGTTCAGTTCGGTGATCGTGTCGCCGACCATCGTATCTTTTACATTCTTGATGCTGGCCGTGATGTAGCCTACCATACCGGCCGGAAGCTCGTCACATTCGATGAAACGACCTGCGCCGAAATAACCGACTTCCACGACATTGGCCGTAGCTCCCGTCGCCATCATCTTGATCGCCATGCCTTTACGCACAGTACCCTCTTTGATACGGCAGAAAACGATGACACCTTTGTAAGAATCATAGATCGAGTCAAAGATCAATGCCTTCAGCGGCGCCTCGGGATCCCCCTTCGGTGCGGGGATCTTCGCGACCACCTGCTCCAGCACCTCTTCGATGTTGATGCCGTTCTTCGCGCTGATCAGCGGGGCGTCCTGCGCCTCCAGACCGATCACATCCTCGATCTCGTGGATAACACGCTCGGGCTCGGCGCTCGGCAGGTCGATCTTATTGATGACCGGGAAGACGTCGAGATCATGATCCAGGGCCAGATAGACATTGGCCAGAGTCTGTGCTTCGATACCCTGGGCCGCGTCAACGACCAGGATCGCGCCATCGCAAGCCGCCAGGCTGCGGGACACCTCGTAGTTAAAATCGACGTGTCCGGGCGTATCGATCAGATTAAAGATATACTCATTTCCGTCATTTGCCTTATAGATGATGCGGCAGGCCTGCGCTTTGATCGTGATGCCACGCTCGCGCTCCAGATCCATGTTATCCAGGACCTGTGCCTGCATTTCACGCTGTGTAAGCAAGCCCGTCTTCTCGATGATACGGTCAGCTAACGTAGACTTACCGTGATCGATATGGGCAATGATGCAAAAGTTGCGGATTAACTGTTGATTAATGGACATATATACTCCGTTGTGATTTATTTATCGACCGTATATGATCTGGTTAAGCAGGATACGGTTTTGCACGATATCAACAGAAAGAACACTCTTTCCGCTGATACGGACCGATTTACCGGTACCGTCGGCAGGAACACGGAATTCGGTGATATTGTATTTCAAAATGGAAGTTATGCTCCAAACCAGATCGTTGAGAACGCCCTGAGGCATATTCGTCGCGATCTTAGGCAGGGCCACATTCAGAAAACTATTAAGTTCACCCAGTCCCATACCACGAAGTTTAGAAGCGACGGTCTGAAGGACAGTGCGCTGTCTCTGTGTGCGGGCATAGTCGGATCCCACATAACGGATACGCGCATAGGCCAAGGCCTGCGGACCGTTCAGATGGTTCACGCCGGCACTCTGGATCTTATTCTGCGCGGTCGAGGCCGAATTAACATGCGGAAGCTCCGCATCCGTGAGATTGATATCGATACCGCCGACAGCGTCGATGATATCCATAAAGCTGAAGAAATTCACGCGTGCGAAATAATCGATGTGGATACCAAAGTTGACTTCGATCGTCTGCATCAGAAGATTTGCGCCACCGTAAGCGTGCGCCGCGTTCAAACGGTTATTTCCACGTCCGGGGATGGCAACATAACAGTCGCGCATCAGTGATGTCAAAATGATCTGCTTGGTATTACGATTGATCGACATGATGATCATCGTATCCGAACGACCGGCATTCGTATCCTGGCGAGTGTCGATACCGATCAGAAGGATGTTAAGGACATTGGGATCTGCTCCGACCTGGGGTAATTCTCCGTCACCCGCGCCGCCATTGGCCAGGCCGACATTGGCCGCTTCCTGACGACCGGAATTATAGATACCGGTGCTTCCGGCGACCTTTTTGCCGGAACTCGAACCGGAACCTGAGCCGGATCCTGAACCCGAACCCGAACCCGAGCCCGAGCCAGAACCGGAGCTCGAACCTGAGCCGGAACCGCCGGGATTATTCTGTGCCGGTGTATTACCGGGAGTTGGTGTTTTTCCCGAACCTCCCTGCTGAGATGCATTTCCGGGATCGACAACAGCGACTGTATTACCATTTGCATCGGTCTCCTCGGGGATCGGATCCGTTTCGGGATCAACCTCTGTCCAAAATTCAGTATCCGTTTCCTCATAGGTAGTGCTATTGTTGTTTTTATCGCCGGCACTTGCACGCATCTTCTCTTCGTACTCACGCATAGCTTGCGCCAGCTGATCTTCGATCGCCGCGACTTCCTCACTCGGTGAATCGGACTGGCTGGGATCGTAATCCCCTTCCTCCGACTCCAGAGTCGCATTTGCCGCGAGCGTTATGTCGGGATGATCCGCATCCACGATCTGCAGTTTGTTGTAGTAATGATTGAAGATCAATTTATAACCGATAAATAATGCAAGCGCGAGGATCGCGACCGACATCATAACGATCAAAATGACTTTCGCCCACTTCGGCATTTTCTTCTTTTTGGAAGTGGCTTTATTAACCTCTCTATGTACCGGATTTGGTTGTTTTTTGAGGGCCGGTTTTTTCTTTTCACTCATTTTTCAGACTCCCTTCGTGGCCGTACACACAATGGCCATGTTGTAAAAGTGTCATAGGTTCGCAAAGCAAACCAGTGTAATTATACTACAAGCACCCTGCAAGCGCAAGTACCCTTGACTTTTTGCGTTTTTTATACTACATTAAGTACAAATGAATGGCCTCTGTTTCGGCCTATATAACCTTGGGGGAGGTTTCCTATGCAACTGCCTAAAACCGGGATGGTCCTGTACCACCGCGCCTCATCTTCTGACCTCGTGATCGACATGCCGCAGGCCTATCGATATATGCAGATCGGAAAATGCGGACCTGACGAAGATCTGAAAGCGCAGATCGACACTGCTCTGCAAGCAGAGCTTGAAGTCTGCAAGCCAAACGCGATCTACGCCTACTTTCCGATCTCGTTCGAAGAAGACAAAAATACATGCAAATGTAAGCATTTCATGATCGATGCCGGCTTCTCGAACATCTGCTCTGACACCCTGTACAAACACATCAAAGACTGTGACGGCATCTTCCTTTTTGCCGCGACCATCGGTGTCGGCTGTGACCGTCTGATACGGCGCGACCGCCTGAAGAGCCAGGTCCTCCCCATGATCCACCAGGGACTGGGGGCCATGCTGGTCGAAGTCTACTGTGATCTGCTGGAGCAGGATATCCAAAAGCAATTTGGCGGAGATGGCGTGACATTTTCCACCCGGTACAGTCCGGGATATGGCGACTTCTCACTCTCCCATCAGATCGACGTCTTCCGCTTCTTCGGAAAGGCCGCCCGCGATATCGGGCTCACACTTAACGATTCGCTGCTTATGCAGCCATCCAAATCCGTAACCGCCGTGATCGGCGTAAAAACATCGGACAGGGAGTAAATATATGTCTCAAATCTCAATAACCGAACAACTGAAATCCGGTAAGATGCTCTATTTCGACGGAGGCACCGGATCCATCCTGCAGGAAAACGGTCTTCAGCCCGGCGAACTGCCCGAGCGCTGGAATCTTTCGCATGCGGATTTCATCCGCAGCCTGCACGAGAACTATTACAAGGCCGGCGCCAACATCGTTAAGACGAACACTTTCGGCTTAAACTGTCTGAAGTTCTCCGAGGATGAGCTCACACAGATCGTAAATGCCGCTTTGGACAATGCGAACGCTGCCCGCGAAAAGGTCGAGGCTTCCGGTCATGCATTTGCCGTAGCGCCCCACTATATCGCGCTCGACATCGGCCCGACCGGCAAACTCTTAAAGCCGCTCGGCGACTTGGCGTTTGAGGACGCGGTGGATGTATTCAAAAGCATCCTGAAGCCCGCTACTGCACATGGGGGCTTTGATCTCGTGCTGATCGAGACCATGAACGACGTTTATGAGGCGAAGGCAGCCATGCTCGCCGCTAAAGAAACGACGGACGTCCCGATCTTCATCACGACTGTATACGACGAAAGTGCAAAGCTTCTGACCGGTGCTGACCCGGAGACTTGTGTCGCCCTGTTCGAGGGACTGGGAGCCGCTGCTGTTGGCCTGAACTGTTCGCTCGGCCCGCGCCAGATGGCGCCTATCGTGCCGCGTCTGGTCGCTGCTGCGAGCATTCCTGTCATCGTTAACCCGAACGCCGGTCTGCCCCGCTCCGAAAACGGCAAGACCGTCTACGACGTAGATCCGGATGATTTCGCCGAGTGC